>JAVFAU010000064.1:0-8417 GCA_034002335.1 Bdellovibrionales bacterium
GTTCAGAACTTGAACGGTCGGAGCCGCGGTCGTGACGGTGCCGCCGTTCAGCGTGGCTCGTATCGAGGTGGGGGAGCCGGATTCGACGCCCGTAAAGGTCGCCGTATGCGTGCCATCGCCGTTGTCAGTGACGGCGGAGAATGTTCCCGAGCTTGTTCCGCCCTGGTGAGTGAACACGACGGTTTGGCCACCGGTCGTGATGGGGGCTCCGTGCATGTCGCGTATGGAAAGAGTGACCGTCGTTTGGCTGCCGTCTCCTGGGCCTGGTAAAACCGTACTCGCGGACGCGGTGATGAGGGACTGAGTGGTCGAGGGGCCGTTACTGATGACCTGAATATTCGTTTTCGCCAACACGACGGTGCCGTTGAAACTCGCTGAAACTTGACTGATCGAGCCCGCTTGCGTGCCGGTAAAGGTGGCCGAATACGTGCCGCTTCCGAGATCGGAGACCTTCGAGAAGGTTCCGGCACTGGTTCCGTTTGCGAGAGAGAACGTGACTTCGGCGAGGCCGCTCGGTGCGACGTAGCGGCCGCCCGAGTTGTTTTTCGTGATCAGCGTCACAGTCGTCGAGTCGCCTTCAAGAACCACAGTGGTCGCTGTTTTAAGACTCGAATGCTGGGCTGAGAACATGGAGACTTTTAAAAAGCTATCGGCGATCCACGAACCTTCTTGCAGGCAGCCGGTCAGCATCGCGACCAGCGCGACGACAAATCCAAGGCGTGTTGGCCCAAGAGGACTTGCCGCCTGTGTTATTTTTTTGTTTGAGTCGTCGAAGCTGTTCACCGATTTCTTATCGGCGAAAAGAATGTTTAGCTATCGGGTGCGCGCCCAATAAATTGCGCTGTCTCAAGATGGGGCATGGCACCCATGCTAAAGGTCGCTTTTGATAAAACGCATGTAGTGCCGGAGCTCGGCGATGCTCTCGCGAATATCGTCGACGGCGCGATGGGTGTTTTTCTTATCGAACTTGATGCCGTAAAGAGTTTGAAAGACGACCTTCCAAGATGTGACATCGAGCATGCGGTAATGAAGCTTACGGTTCAGTTGTGGGAAGTATTTGTTGATGAAAAGACGGTCTTGACCAATGGAGTTTCCGCATAAGACGGCGGGTTCGCCTTGAAAGTGTCGGTCGACGAATTGAATGAGGTCGCGTTCGACAGCAGCCATATCTTGGCCGTTTGGAATGAGAGCGAGTAAGCCGCTTGCCCCGTGATGTTCTTTATTCCAGTTATCCATGCCGTCGAGGCGTTCTTGAGGCTGTCGAATGACGGCGTGATAGGTTTCGAGTTCGTTGAAATTTAGATCGACGATGATGCCCGCCACCTCGATGGGCACTTCGCGTTCGACATCTAGACCAGTCATTTCCATATCGAGCCAAAGCATTTTTGTCATAGTAAGGCTCACACTAATGGGAAATTGAGTGAACGGCAATCGCGCATGAGCGCATGGAATCAGTCGTCGATGAATACGACGTAGGAGCCTTCGTTTTCCTGAGAGTAGGGAAAGCCGCCGCGCTTGAGCCAGTCGAGTGCGACCTTGCGTACGGCACCCGTGCCTTTGCCGGTAATGATCCGCACTCGTGCGAGGTGTTTTCTTTGGGCATCCACAAGAAAGCGGTCCACGGCGTCGACGACTCGGTCTGTGGTGTAGCCGTGAAGGTCGAGGGTTACGAGTTGCGCTTCTCGACCTTTGGCTTGTTTCTTATTTTTAGAGGCCATGGAACAAAGTGTAGCCGGTTTTTGAAAATGGGGCGAGTCCTTGCTGGATTTTGCATCGATAGATTACGTAGGAGCATCGGTTTCCCGCTAATTTTGGGTTGTGATTCCGCCGATATAGAACCCATGGAAACGAGAAGAATCGTTATTTTAAAATTCGCGATGTCGATGGTGTTCGTGCTGTCGATTGCATCAAGTGTATCAATTGCATCAAGTGAGTCCAACGCGTCTCAGGGCTCCCTGTTGACGAACGTGCCGAAGAGCGAGCGTGAGCTTGAAGCGCGTCGCACAAAGCTGATGAAGCTGTCGAAAAGCGGTGTGCAAAAGTTGATTCAAGAAGCTCCGCAGGTTTTGAGCCTCGGCAAAGGGGAGTATTCGGGTCAGGTAATAGAGGTCTTTGCGCTTCTTTCCGCTCGACCTGATTTCGATCCATCACTTGCGCTCGAAATGCTGAAAACGGTCGAAACGATACGGACAGCGACGAAACACGAAACTCGTTTGGCTCTGTGGTTGACGGCAAAAGCCGGGCGTTTGACAGATGAGCGAATCACTCGCGAGTTCGCGGGAGTTCTGGACGTCAAGACGGCTTCGGCTCAGCGGCTCGCTACGCTTGTCGCGTTAACCGATGCGATGGCAGCCGCGGGCAAGACGCCGACTCTTTTGCAGCTTGAAAATTTGGTTCGAAGCGATGTTTTTGAAATTCGCATGCATGCGGTCGACTGGTTCCGCGCGTCGCCTCCGAAGGCGGGTAAAGATCGTGAGCAGTTTCTAAAGGTCGCGCTTGAGTCGAAACCGCTTCAGGTTCGAGAGCGTGCGTATCGTACGATTGCGAGTTGGCCGAGTCAGGAACGCGACCAGGTGAAGGCGGTCTTGCCCAAAAACTGTCGGAATGAGACGGCTCCCGGCGCAGTCAAAGCTTGCACGGATCTCTTAAAGGCGATGAAGGCTGGGGGTGAGAAGTGACACCTCGAGCAATAGGCGGCGCTGTTTTTGGAGTTATCGTGTTCTTTGCGCTCTCTTTTGGGATACCGGCTTTGCCTACGTTCTTAAATTCGGCTTCTGGGATGTCTTTTGGAGCGTCTTCTGGGCTGGCTGAACTACCGAAGCTTTTGCCGCCGAGTGTGGCGAAGCCAACGAAGCCAGCAGTCGAACGAGATGTGGCATCGACGACTGAAGCCAGCAGCCGACGGGATCGGCGCATTCAAGAAGAGACTTTGCAGCGGCATGTGGAGCTGATCGACTACGCCAACGCTCGATTGCAGCACTTTCGATATGACCAGCGTGATTGTCGTGAGTGTTTTGCGCCGACGGCGGGGCATATGAACTCGACGTTGAGTAAACCGAGCGCTGAGCAGCAGTGTCGTTCCTCGTGGAATGATTTCTTCTCGAAAGAGACGGTCGATTTGCGCTTCGTCTTCGGCTACCTGGACAGTGAGACATTTCGTTTTTCGACGGATGGTTTTGCTCGTCAGTCGGTGATCGATCAAGTGACGGCTCCTTGCGAAGACAATTTGCTTGTTCGCGTTTGCGGTTTTAGACGCTCGTCGGATGATGCCGATGTCTTTTTGAAGGAGATGCGTGGGCCTTCGGGAAAGAACCATACGATACGCCTCACGTTGACCTCAAGCTCGTGCAGTCAGTCTCAGGCGGTGCGCTCGTCCGGAGCGGCGAGCTGTGACCAAGTCGCGCAAACTGAGCGCACCGAGAAAGCGTTCGCCGAGGGCTTTAGAGAAGCCGATATGCTTATATATATCGGCCACGCTCGTGATGGTGGGGGGCCTGATTTTGGACCCGCTCGACGTCGTAAGAACGGAAGCATTGATTACGATTTCTACAGAAAAGAGCAGCCAGGCTTAAAAAAAATGACAGAAGCTCTTGAGCGAGGCGAAGGAAAGACGCCAAAAATTCTCGGATTCCTGGCTTGTGACTCTGAGCGGTGGAAACCTAGACTTTTATTGAGCGCACCGCGTTCTGGACTGTTGCTTTCTAGCACAGATTTGATTCCATTGGAGGCCGCTGCCGTGCAGGCCTATCTGGCATTGGATTCTGTGTTATGGCAGCGCTGTGAAAATTCATTCAATCAGGCCCTCGAACAGTTGGATGAATACAATAAACAACAGATTTTGCCCCCGAAACTCGTTCATTTTTTTGATCGATAGCTTCTTTTGCGGGCAGTCAAGGCCAAGGTCTTGACAGACATTCCACAATTCGTTGCGATCAAGGCTCATCAAACCCCAAACGCAAATAGACGTGTTTGGGTTGCTATCCGAAGGAGTGAGCAGCAATGGGTTCAAAAAGTCTGTTTTCAAAAGTTCTAGCGGTAGTTGCAGTGGCAGGCGTCGCCGGTTCAGCAGTAGAAGCTGAAGCTTCGAAAGCGCGTGTTGGTTCGCTTCAAGGCTACATCGGTCTTGTCGACACTCAGACTATCTTCACGCAACCTGCGTACATCGGTAAACTTGGCCATTACGTTACTTACGAATTCGGTAGCGGCGCGCTTGGTTCAGTTCCAAAAGGAGAAGGCGGTTTCTTGCTTTCTAGCGATGGCGCTCGTTGGGGTGCTTATCTCGGTCATGAGAGCGCGCGCCAAGCTGCTCTTCGTGGTACGTTCGAAAAGCAACACAACCCAATCGACTTTTTCTACGGTCAAGACAACTGGGCTGTTAACGTGTCGCTTTCTATGTCGAACAACGAAATCACTGACGCGAAACAAACATCGCTTGCAGCTCGTTTCGGTATGGTTAACGACGGTAACGAGTTCTACGTAGGTGTTGAAGCTCTTCAATCAGCAGAAACTGCTGGCGCGAAATTCAACGGTGGACCTGCGATCGACGCTGGTTACCTTCACCGCATGAGCGAAACACTCGTTCTTGAAGGTAAAGTTTCTTACGCGATGGCTGAGTTGGAACCTGCTGGCGGTGGAGCAAAAACTGAAACAAAAGATCTTGGCGTATCGGTTGGCTTCAACCACCGTCCAGTTGAAGGTCTTTACTACGGAGCAGGAATTGCTTATTCAAACAACGACGTGGCTGATAAAGGCAACAACACGCTTTCTATCCCATTCGTAGTTGGTCTTGAAAAAGACATCCTTTCTTGGATGACTGTTCGTGGTTCGGTTTCTCAAGGTATCTTGTTCGGTTCGACAAAGAACGAGCAGGTTGCTGCGCCTAACGACAAAACAGTTACAAACGCGAACGACACAATGGTTGCAGCTGGTCTTGGTATCAAGCACAACGGTTTCACAATCGATGGAACTCTTGCAGCAGCAGCTAACGGTCAGTTGAACGGAAACGCGTTCTTGGCGAACGCAGCTTTGACTTACAACTTCTAATTGTAGGTTAAGACTTAGGCGGCTTCTTTTTTGAACGCGTGAGCGTTCATACAAAGGGAAGTCGCCTTTTTTTTGAATTCTTCAAGAATTAAGATTTGAAGAAAATTAGACAAAGATAAAAATAAGATCAGAAATAGAAGATCAGAAGAAGATAAGAGACTTTCTTAAGAGGGATTTTGGAAATGAAAAACATGAAGAATGTAGTTTCCGTTCTCGCGATCTCTGCAATGACGACACTTGGTTTGGCGTCTTGCGGAGGCGGTGGAGCGGGCGCGATGAATGGACCTGCTGGTAATATCGGTGATGCGGCACAAATGAAGCAAATCTTCGCGAGTGCAGGGATGGGGCAGCTTCTTTCTGCTTTCAAACCGGATGCTGACGGTATGGTTATGCCTGATTTCGATGGACTACCGGGCGGAGTTTTTGGTGTGGCGTCGTTCGCGGCGGGACCAGACTTTTCGACATGCGTGACTGAGTCAGGTAACGATGCGGACATCGACGTAGATGGAATCTTCGTCAATGCGACACGCAAGTTCAATTGCTCGGGTATCAAGTACAACGATGGAACGAGCGACGTGACAGCGAATTTTGTCGGCTCCGCATCAGTTCTTGATAAAGACGATTCGAAAAAAGGTCTTGCTGGCGGCTACCGTTATGAGTCGGATCTAGCTCTCGAAACAACGAGCGCGACAGATTATCTTCTCAACAGCTGGAAAGGCTTTGTCGACGCGAGCGCGACATCAACAGCTTTGAAGTACAGCATGGAACTTGATTTCAGCTTCCGTCACGACTTCTTTGATGGTGGGCACCCTAACTATGTGACTGAGTTCGCGTACAAGTTCGATACTGAGTACCAACCAAAAGATATGACGGCTCCTTATGTAGAAGGAAAGTTCATTTCGAAGGGTTACTACAAGTACGGCGGCGTGATCGAAGTGAACGGCAACAACATGGATATCGCGTTGACGTTCGAAGTCGAAGCAAACGCGACATACGATACAACGTGCGGATCATATTATCGTGACGGCAAGTTCTCGTTCAGCGACGCAAACGGCAACAAGTTTGAAGCTGTTTACGATGCCTGCAACGTGACTTACATGTTCAACGGCCAAGAGATGACAGATCTTTAAGATCTGAACTTTCTGTTGTTCGTCGGCTTCTAAGAATCAAAAAAACCGAGCAGCGTAAGCAGGCTCGGTTTTTTTTATGGGTTCTATCGGCTGATTTTTCTTTGAAGTGAAAACGCGACTCCCTTTGAAAGACTCGTATTCGTGGGAGCGCCAAGGAGCGTTTGGTCAGAGGCTGTAAGAGAAACGGCCCACTCGTCGTCGAGCATGTAGCTGGCGGTGATCGCGGCCGTTACATAGCGCGCGAGCGCGCCGTCACTTGAAATCGAGCCTGTCGTGCGAACGGCGTCCTCGTAGATATTCGTGAGCATGGCGCCAATGCGAGCCTCGCCAAGGTTATAGCCAATGCCTGCCGCGAGGCTTGCGCCCCAGCCGGGGTGAAGCGTTCCCTGGAGAGTCTGGTTGCGCACATCTTTTGGGAACGAGCGATGTCCTTCGAGCGTCGCAACGGTATCCCATTGCCCAAACGATCTCGTGCTAAAGACCTTGGTAAATGAGGCACCGATCCCTAAAGCCCAAAAGCCTCGGCCGCGCGCGTCCAGCAAGTATGCGGCGTCGGCTTCTTGAATCGAGCGCCCTGTTGGGATTGTGAGCGATAAGAAGGCCGCCCCACGCGGTCGCCAGGAACTGTAGCTCCATTCGGGCAGGATTTCGTAACCGAAATTAAGACCGATATCTCCTAGGCCAGAGGAGCTTTCATGGCCGCGTGCTCTTTGAAGGACCGGAATGGAGCCGCCAATCTGAAAGCGATCCTTGAAGATGTGAGCACCTTGAAGTTTGACGCTGTAAAGAGATTCCGGAGTGGTACGGTTTTGCCAAATACCTTGCGAAGAGACTTCGGTCGTGACGTTTGCGAAAGAAAACTCGCTTGAGAAAATCGCTTTCTCGTCGCCGACAATGAGGCTTGGCACAGCGAAACCACCGCCGCAACATGCGGCACCAACGGCCTCTGTGCTCGGTGCAAAGGTCGTCGCAAGGGCCAGTTTGATGACCAGTAACGCGAAGGCCTTAAGGTGATCGCTAAAGAAAGAGCGCATAGATCGCTTGATCGGTTTGAGGGCCCGAGCTGTTCGAGCCCGTGGCTCCATTTGCGACTTCAAATCGAATTTCCCAATCGCCCTTCATATTAAAAAAAACGCGGTTGGCGCGATAAAGCCCTTTCGCAAGGCGCTCTACTTTTACGGGCGATGACCCATGCCCCATGCTTGGCATCCATAAAATGATCGCCAGATCTTCGCTGTAAGGGTGATCGGCGAGTGTCGAAGGAAGGACGGTGCTTTCTGATGTCATTTGGCGAACGGTGAAAATAAAACTTCCAAACTCGGTTTCGGTCGGATGCTTCTCCCATTGAATGAGAACGCAGTGGCCGCTTTCGTTAAAAGTCGCATGACAGCCGTTTGCGTCGTTTGCTTTGCCTGCGACGGGCGTTTTTGAATCGAGATACACGGGGCGCGCGCAAGCGAGTGCCAATGCACTTGAAACCATGAGAAAGAGAGATTTGAGAGAAATAGAGCCTAGCATGACATCATTCCTCGGGTTGTCGTGTACGTTCAATTGCGCATCCAAGAGCGCGTGCAAGCGGAGTCTTGACGGCGCGTCCAGCATGAATGTCGCCAAGGGCCTCGCGCAAGAAGAAGCGATCCGCTTGGTGGAGTTTTGCCGAGTTCGAGACTCCGCCCTGAAACAGGATTTTATCGTTTTTTAAGACGAAGACGTGCGGTGTTTTGGTCGCTCTCATTTCATCGGCAAGTTTTGCTTTCTCATCTTTGAGAACCGGAAACGGCAGCTCTTGCGATTGAAAATAGCGATGAGCTTGTTTCGGAGATTCATCCGTATTCGAGTTGACGCCGACAAAGCGAATTTGCGGATATTCCGCCGCAAGTTCCTTGAGTTCTTTGATATGACTCATTGAACAGGGGCACTTGGACGAGAGAAAGACGAGCGCTGTCGCCTCGAATGATTTGTCGTCTCGGAGAGTGGAAAACTCGGCGAGGCTTCTTAAGTCGACACCCGCGTACGTATGCGCGGCGTTTGCGGCATGACTTACGAACTGTAAGCTCAAAAGAGTACAGAACGTGATGAGAGTAAAAAGCCTGCTGTGTCTTTTCACGTCGAGTCGACCTTCCTCTGGTCAGATGGGCTATTTTCTGTCGACTTGAACCGGGAAGACGAGTTGATGCGTCTCGCCCTCAAGTGTGAAGTCGACTTTCACCTGCCATGTCCCGGCCATCACAAAATAGGCCTCTG
>JAVFAU010000065.1:0-8412 GCA_034002335.1 Bdellovibrionales bacterium
ACACCCCTGGTGGACGATTCTTAAAAGTGCCGATCCCGCGCATCTCGCGATCGATACGGATGCCGAAGCGTGTACCTACGAAAAACTCTTTACCCTCATCGACCAATGGCGCGCGCATCTCGCGGCTTACAACCCCAAACGTGTTGCTATCGCATTTCCATCTCCGCGGGATAAAACCGCTGATGTTTACTCGCTGATATGGGCCTGCTTCTTCTCTGGAAAGTCGGTCACACTATTCTCGCCGGAGCTACTCCAACACCGATTTGCAGACGAACTGAATCACCGTCTCAAACAGCTGTCCCTAGAAGGAGTATGGAGCACTTCGCCCTCACTTCCTCCTCTAACAACTCCACCAACAGAGCCCTGCGATGAAGATGAGGTCTGGACTGTTTTTTCTTCGGGTACAAGTGGCGCATCTCCCTCACCTGTCAGCATCTCCTGGAGAGCAGTAAAAGCATTCGCGGCAAACCTCCAAAAAACCTTCCCTGTAAAAAAAGAAGCTCGTCTTAGTCAAATATACGGCCTTCAGTTCGACCCAAGCTTTGCCGACATCCTGCGCGCGGGACTCTTTGGAGCCACCCTTGTTCCATTTACCGGCCAAACTCGTGTTCTTGATTTCATCAATAAAAAAAAGATCTCACATCTTTCTTTGACTCCATCCCATCTTCACCTCGAACTCAAAACCGCCCTCTCCGATACTGCCTTTAACCTGAGTGAAACTATCTTCACAGGCGAGGCTTTACCACGCTCCCTCGTAAAACAGTGGCGTACCCTCGCTCCCAAAAGCGTTATTCACAATCTCTACGGCCCCGTACAAACAGCGGTTTGGATTTCCCACTTCACCTTACCTATAAACGAATATCCTCCGGCTCATGCGACTTTGCCAATCGGACATGTCTTTAGCGACCACAAAGTGAAAATTAAAAAAGATGGAATCCTTCATATCCAAGGCCCACAAACAAATGGCGCCTGGTACAATACAGGAGATCGCGTTGAAGTAACCAACAACGGCCTCGTATGGAAGGGTCGAGCGGACTCGGTGATAAAAATACGTGGAGAGCTGCTTCATCTCGAAGATTTTGAAACCGCTCTCAAGGAACACCTTCAACTCGACTCGCTACAGGTATCGCCATTTGATCACGGACTTCAACTCGCACTGGCCGTACCGCCGGGCATCCCCGCTACGGAAATTCTGACAGAAAAGCTCGCGACATGGCCACACGAGAAAACTCGCCGCATTCTTCCCAAAAAAATTATACAGCTTCCATTCTGGCCCCTCTCTCTCAACGGCAAAACAGATCGACCACGGATCGACAGAATGGTTTCTGACCATATTAACGAATCTGGTTTTCTTAAACAACTCGCCGGGCGTATCGACGCGAGTCCGGAGCGATCGATTCTCGCGCACGACAAAAGCACGCTCAACCAAAGAGTCCATAGTTGCCGAGCTTTGCTGCGCGCTCTTTCTCCGTCGGGCCTTCTTTTTTATTCAGTCAAAACGAACCCCCTACCGAATATTCTGTCTGCCCTTGCCGATCAAATCGACGGGTTCGATGTTTCATCGGAAAGCGAACATCAATTGGCCGCTCTACTTGCGCCCAGAACTCTCATAACGGCCTCCGGGCCAGCAAAAACAGACGAATGGCTTAATACAATCTCCCACTCTCCGATTCATCGCATACATGTCGATAACATTGACGAGTATCGCTCGCTTGCTCAAAATCACACGAGCTATATGACTCTCCGTCTACATATACCCTCCCGTGGCGCACCCAAGCTTGGCCTCACCGCCCCAGAGATCACCCAACTTCTCAAGGAGAACCGATTCCATGGATTCCATGCTTACATGGGACGTGAGTCATTTTCTCTCACCGCCTTATTAGACGTTATAGAACGAGCTGGCGCGTTCTTCGCGAACTTTCCTGCTTCTTTTTCCTGCCGAGAGATCACAGTCGGTCTTGGACTACCCGGTTTTTTTCAATCGTCCTCTTTCTGCGAAAACGATATCAAACTCGCGCACATCATTCGCGAAACTCTTGCGAAACTTGATACCGTCTTACATTTCGAAATCGGGCGAGGCATCGCTCAGGCATCTGGCCTCTATTCAGTTCCCATCATCGCTATCAAAAACATCGAAGGAAAAAATATCGCCCTCGTCAATGGCGGCTTCCAGCATATTGCGGCCAATCTGACTTCACCTATTCATGGCAACAAGGGCCTCGAAGTTTATGCCTATCGCCCCAACGTCGGCTTCCTCACAGAATCAAAAATGTGCGTCGAAATATTCGGAAGTCTTGGTATTGGACACGACCGCCTCATTCACGACATCTCACTCCCCTCCACAATCCAACGCGGGGACCATATCATCTTCTCCAGTGCCGGAGCCTACAATACGACCGCTGCTTCCGCCTGGTTTATTGGAGCGGCTCCGCCTCTCCAATTCTGGCGTGACGAAAACTCAATTTGGCACACAGTACCGGCTCTTCCTAGATACCTTTCTAAGGATCTTTCATGAGAGGTGAATCGACAAGTATCCGTGAATTGAAATATGACGATGGTGGACTCATATTAAACCTGTGGCATCAAATTGAAAGCGACCGGTCCCAAAGGAATCATCGCCTCCTCACGGTCGATCGCAGCCCAAATCCCTTTTCACTCTATGAAGCACTTCAGACGGAGGAGCTTTCGGCCTATGGCCTTTTTGAGAACAAAGAACTCGTCGCCACATCTTTTCTCATACCAAGCGGCACCATCGAACTTGATAATTATCCAAAACTTCATGTTGTTTATGACACAGATCTGACCATCCGAAAAAAAACAAGAACTTCCATCATACAGTTCTTACGCGAAAGGAATCGCCTCTACCTTAAGAAGCTTCCCTCAAAACAAGTCACTATTTTTTTCGCAATCGCTCAACAGCCGAATCTAAGCACGATTCTGCTTAAGCGAGGACGACGGTTCTTTCCAGGACACTGGGTTCAACCGTTTAGAAACTCCATTCTTTTTGAGATTCAGATAAGAAAGAACCATTCGACCAACAGCGATTTCGTCCGTCAGAAACCCGTGCTAAATCAAAAAAACAATATCGATTACAATACTCCTCGGTTCCCTATAGGACGATGGAGCACAGAGCGTCTCGAACGTCTGATTGCAATGGACCCCTCAATACAGATCTCACCACTCTTGATTTCCGTATCCTTTGACCACGTTCGCAAGCTCCGTCTCTCTCCGAGAGCCCGCGAGTTTATTGACACTTCTTCCGACATCAAAACCCGTATTCTCTCATTTCAGGCCCGACCTTCGGACGACGAACTCATTCGTACACTTCGATCGTTCAACGAGATCGACTTGATCTACACCCGCGATCTCGAGAACAGTCTCACCACGACTTTAAAAGCTGAAGGGTTTAACTTCAAAACTTACGACCGCCCTTGCTTTTTATGGGGCATAGGAAAAGAGCCACCGATTGAACTCATACAGCGACTACAGTCGCTTCACCTTGAAGGGCTCTTCCTATGAATGCCACTCACAAAACTATCATTTGGGCCAATCTCCTTACAGACTCGTATCTCTTTGACCCTCATCCACTGCAATTTCTCTTCGATTCTTCACTCGAAAGCCCGACAAGCGTTAAGCTTTCACGTCTTAACGAAGAACTCGGCCTCTTCCTTAACCCAAACCACACGCCCGAATTCACAAACAGCAGTACAATCACGACACTTTTACCAAACCCTATACCGTCGGCCTACCTTACCTATCTCAGACAGCGGGGCTGGCCTGAGCGCGACATTCATCTCATACCTGGGAGTTTCCGCGATATTCTCAACCAACCATCCTCTCCCATGGCTGGCACAGCATGCGATCAATTCATTACGGCCGGATGGAGCCTACTCGAAGAAAAACTTGCACCTCGATCATGCGAGGCCCGTGCAAGACGCCCTTTTTCAACACTTCACTTTTTAAATTCGAAGGCCTCTCTTTATCGTGAAATTATCCCGAGGCTTGATTATCTGCCTTTTCCAAAAACGACGATAAAATCCCTAAACGAACTCCTCGAAACTCCTATCCCTGAACGTTCCCATCTTGTTAAAGCTGAGTTCTCATCCGGAGGCGGAGGCGTCTTTCGTTTTACGGAAAACTTTAAAAAAATTCTCCACCATAGAGCACAGGGGGCCTTTCAGAATAATTCCTGGCCCGCTTCTTCTCAGTGGCTTCTTCAAGAAGAGCTCCCTATAGCAGCCGAATATTCCGTCGCCGTCCATGAAGACGGTTCATTTTCTACTTATGGAGTTAGCTACGATGGACGCCGACTTTCTTATCAGCACACAAAACTCGACACTCCTGCCGCAAAAGACCCTTTAAGACTCGCACCCGTCGTTCGTTCGCTTCAGAATATTGTTTCAGAACCCGGCCGAATACTCCCGTTCGGATTCGACTGTATTCAAACGACAGATGGGATACTCTACCCACTCATAGATCTCAACGTACGTCTGACAAAACCACATCTCCTTGATGCTGCAGCCCATGTTCTCGGTCTTCAGGAATGGACCGCTCTTCGAATACGAGAGACCGGCTATACCTTTCCATCGGAAAGCGACCAGGCCCTTCAACCATTCGATCAACTTTTCAATGATTTCCCAGGCGCTGCTCCAGTATCACTTGGTGGCCTCTGGAACACGAGCCAAATAAAACAGGTTCTCGAGTCGACTTGGCTTATACCGAAAAAGTCAGACACTCGAGACTTCCGAGAGCGCGTACTTCAACTATACTCAAGGAAAAAAAAATGAGCCCATGTGCGATCGCTTTCACTGCTCAACAAAGCAACCAGACGGACAGCCGGCCATTTTTCCTTTACGATCTTGATCGCCTTAGACAAGACATCTCAAGACTCGAACACTTCACTCAAACTTGGCTTCCCGAGCACCAAGCTTCGCTCCATTACTCGCTTAAAACAAACCCCAACCCCCATATTGTCGAAACGATTCTTGGTTCCGGCTGGGGGCTCGACGTTTCAAGCGAAGAAGAATTTGACTGGGCTCTCCGTAATATTAACCGCTTTGACAGCCATGGTGAAATTCAAATATCTGGTATCGACAAATCAAACCGACTCATAGAAAAAGCCGTGCTCTCGAATACAACGCTCAACCTCGACTCGATCGAAGAATGGAACGCCGCACGTGCCGTATCGCGAACACCCAAAAATCTCCAACCACGCATACGCCTGGATACCCCACTTTTTCTAAAGCACGGCATGTCTCTTGAGATGATCCGATCACACGCTTTAAAATCGGAACTGCGAGGTCTTCATCTCTATTGGGGAAGAGAACGCTTTCACGCTCAAGAAATCAATCGTGCCCTCATCGAGATCAACCAATGGGTCGCCACGAACAGAGATATCTTTAAACACGACCAAGGTTTCGACGGCATACACCTCTCCATCGGCCCCGGGCTTCCCGGAAGCAAAGTTGAGCCTATCCCTCTAAGAAAAGGTGAGCTTTCGGAAGTTAAATCAATTCATCTCGAAATCGGCCGTGCCGCGGTCACACGCTGCGGGAGCTACAGCGCTAAAATCTTAGCCGTAAAAAAAATGGGGGCACATATCTCCGTCATCGTAAACGGAGGCCTCCAGCATCTCGGAAGCCCTGTGCAATCCATATTCTCGCAATCCGCAAACTCGGTCGTAGAGTTTCATCGACCCAATGTCGGATTGCTCGCACCAGATGATCGCTGCACCGCCAATATTTTCGGCTCGCTCTGTCTGTCACATGATTTACTTTTATCCCACTCCAGTATTCCAACAGATCTCAAACGCGGAGACTGGGTGCTGTTTCACAACACTGGCGCATACGGTCTCACTGCCGCCGTGCCTTTTTTTATCGGCCAAGACTTACCGAGAGAACACTCATTCGCGATTAAACCAACGTCTGCCCCATCTTCACAAAGTGGCCATGAAGCCCCACCAGCGTTTTCGTATCGGACGTATGACGCTTTGAAAGCTCCGGGTCCATGAGCATGACAACGGAGCTACCCATTGAAAAAAGACCGGCTTCGTCGCCCTTTTTTAGAGTGATCTCGTTTTCGCCGAACCACTTTTCAGAGGTCTTGCGACCGCGCGGGCGCTTTTCCGTATCGAAACTCGAATCGAAAGCGAGCTTGATGCTTCCGACATTGGTCGCAGCGACCATGACGAGCGCAAACGAATACCCTTCGGGCGTTCGAAACATCATCGCGACACGCTCGTTGATTGCATAAAGCTGGCTGACGTTGCGCACGCTCCAGTTGTTAACCGGCCAGAACGCGCCTGGAATATGAGAGATCCATTCAACGCGACCATCGAGCGGCAAATGAACACGATGGTAATCCGTGGGGCATAGGTAGTAAGTCACAAACGCCCCTTCTTTAAAGCGCTCTGCGACCTCGTGGTTCCGCAAAAGCCCCTCGACCGTGTAATCAATCCCCTTCACTTGAGGGATTTTTCCATGGCGAACGGGCCCCGCTTCGGCGATTTTCGAATCACACGGATGAACCATGCCTTCGGCAATCGGACGCACGCCGGGCTTAAGCTTGCGCGTAAAGAGATCGCCAATGGACTCATACTCCTCAATCGACTTCTCCGCCTCATCCAGGTTGAGATTATAAGCCTTGGCGAAGGCCCTCATAGACTGTAAGCGAAGCGGCTTTGGCAGCTTCTGGTGCATAAGACGCCCGACCCAGTAACTCATATCGTCCTTCGGCAGAAGAGGCATGAAGGTGCTGAGAAGCCGATCTGAGAAACCTGAAGTGTCGTGTGAAGTCTGTCCCGTCATAAGGCCGCCATTCTGCTCCCGCATCTTCGTCCAATCACCTATCGACGCCCCACGGCATCATGTGGTATTCATTTTCACGTGAGCCAGACATTAAAAGACCTCGAAGTGGGATTGGACGAGGACCTGAAAGAGGTCTTACGGCGTAAATTCCCGACCTACACAGATCACCGCATCTTAAGACAAAGCGTCGACGCAAGACGCTCGGCTCAGATGCCGCATTGGATTTACTCGGTCGAAGTTTTCACCGATGGCGAAACGCCGTCGACTCCCAATTACGATCCCGCTCCCGTGCAATGGCCGAAGACTCAGCCCAAACCTCTTGTCATCGGCACCGGCCCCGCTGGTCTATTCGCCGCCGTTCGCCTCATCGAGCGAGGTATTCCATGTACCGTGCTCGAGCGCGGTTCGATCGGCGAAAAGCGTATCGGCAAAATCAACCAGTTTTGGCGCTACGGTGTTCTCGATCCCAACAACAACGTTTGCATGGGAGAGGGCGGCGCAGGCCTCTACTCCGACGGAAAGCTCATCACGCGCATCAAATCTCCGCACATCCCCTACGTCATGGATCGCCTCGTTCGCTTTGGTGCGCCCGAAGAAATTCGCTGGCTTGCGAACCCGCACGTCGGTTCCGACAAAATCAGGCGCGTGATTCCGAAAATCCGCGGCTTTCTTTTAAGCCATGGCTGTGACATTCATTTCGACACGCCCATGAAAGAGCTCATCACGGAATCGACGGGGGACACCTCCCGTCGCGAGCGCGTGATCGGCGTCCGCACAACCGATGGCCGCGAGTTCTTTTCAAATCATGTCGTTCTTGCGACAGGCCATTCGGCCGACGACATTCTCTACACTCTTCACGAACAAGGCGTTTTCATGGAAGGCAAGAGCTACGCGCTTGGCCTTCGCATCGAACACCCACAATCGGCCATCAATAAAATCCAATACCGCAAGGCCTGGGAACACCCCGCGCTTGGCAGCGCCAACTACCGTCTCGCCGATCACGACGCGAAAACAGGGATCGGCGTCTATTCGTTTTGCATGTGCCCGGGTGGCTACGTTCTCTCGAGCGGAACTGAAGCCGACGGCATCGTGGCCAACGGCATGTCCAACTATCATCGCAACTCGCCATTTGCGAATTCGGCGATCGTGATTTCAATCGATCACGAAAAGCGATTCGGAACCGACCTCTTTGGCGGTTTGAAGTTCAGACGCTCTCTTGAAACGAAAGCCTTTCGCGCAACTCAAGACGCCGTAACGGAACTGGGAACGGGTTCTGGAGTAAAACCACATGCGATTCCCGCCCAAAGAGTCGTGGACTTTCTTGCGGGTCGCCCAGGCCCCACCTTGCCAACAAGCTCTCCGAGCGGTGTCGCGCCGGTACGGCTTGATCAAATTCTTCCAAAGGACCTGACCGATCGAATGCGACATTCGATTGAACAATTCAACTCGAAGATGAAGGGTTTTATCTCGGACGAAGCCCAGTTTCATGGGGTCGAATCGCGCACGAGCTGCCCGGTGCGAATCACACGGGACGCGAGCGATCTCGAGTCCGTTTCGCATGCGGGGCTCTACCCGGCGGGAGAGGGCGCCGGATACGCCGGCGGAA
>JAVFAU010000066.1:0-8405 GCA_034002335.1 Bdellovibrionales bacterium
TCACGAGAGAGAAGTTCTTGGAACTCGTACGCGATGGTTTCTTTGTCGAGTGGGCCGAGGTTCATAAGAACCTCTACGGAACCCCTCTTCATCAGTTGGAAGATGCTTGGAAAGAAGGAAAAGCGGTCATTATGGATGTCGATGTCCAGGGGGCCGCCACGTTCAAAGCAAAGTACCCAGATGCGGCGCTCGTTTTCATTTTGCCTCCCTCTATTGACGAACTGAGGCGGCGCGTCATGAAGCGGGATCAGGGGAAAACGAAAGATCTTGAGTTGCGTATGGAAAATGCGGCTCGAGAGATCGCGGTTGCCCATAAGTTCGATTACCAGGTTATCAACGATGATTTCGAACGCTCTTACGGGGAATTCAAGAAACTGGTTGAATCTCTGGTGCTTGGACGTTAGATTTCCGACCTATGGCACGCGTCACAGTTGAAGATTGTCTCGATAAAGTAGAAAACCGTTTTGCTCTGGTTCTTTTGGTCGCGAAGCGCTCAAAGCAGCTTCTCAAGGGAGCTTCCTCGACCGTCTCAGGCCGGAACAAGTACATCGTGACATCGCTTCGCGAAGTGGCGGCAGGTTCTGTCCGCTTTGAAGAAGTCGATGATATGGATCAAATCGCTCAGGTCGAGCGAGATCTTAATCGCTAAATACCTGTAATTTGGTCTCTTCTTTTTATTTCTTCTGGCCGATAAGCTGACCTGAGAGTTTTTCACCGGGTAGGCACAAGGCACGGCATGGTCGATCACGCAGCAGCTGAACTGATTTCTCAAGGGGCCGTCGAGTCCATTGAGGATCTCCTCGAACAAGTTAAGGTTTACGACCCATCTGCGGATTTAGCTGCAATCGAAAAGGCGTACCGTTTTTCCGAACGGGCGCATGAGGGGCAGTTCCGCCGGAGTGGTGAGCCGTATGTGACTCATCCTCTTGGGGTAGCCGCGATTCTTGCTGAACTTAAGCTCGATACAGCGACGGTGATTACCGGTCTTTTGCATGACACGGTTGAGGATACACACGCGACCCTTGAGGACGTTGATCGTGAGTTCGGAAAGACCGTGGCGGAGCTGGTTGACGGCGTCACGAAGATCTCTCGAATCAATTTCCGAAATACCCATGAAAAGCAGGGCGAGAACATCCGCAAGATGATTATTGCGATGGGAAAAGACGTGCGCGTGATTCTCGTGAAGCTCGCGGATCGTCTGCATAACATGCGTTCGCTTGCGCATATGCCTTATGAGAAGCAGCTTCGTATCGCTCAAGAGACGCTTGATATCTATGCGCCGCTCGCGGGACGCCTTGGTATCATGTCTCTTAAAATCGAGCTCGAGGACTTGTCGCTTCGGTACTCGAAGCCCGACATGTACTACCAGTTGGCCAATCAGGTCGCCAAACGCAAGGCCGAGCGCGAAAAGTACATCGACGATGTGAAGCGCATGCTTTCAACGGAGCTCTCGACGCGCACGAAGATTAAGTTCGATATCTACGGTCGGCCTAAGCATCTCTTTTCGATCTACAAAAAAATGCAAGCGCGGCAGCTCGACTACGAGCAGATTCATGATCTCCTGGCGTTCCGGGTCGTCGTGAGTTCCGTGGGCGAATGTTACGAAGTGCTTGGGCATGTGCATTCCTTGTGGAAGCCTGTTCCTGGGCGATTCAAAGACTTCATCGCCATGCCGAAAGTGAATAACTATCAGTCCCTTCACACCACTGTGATTGGGCCGGGTGCGGAGCGAATTGAAATTCAAATTCGTACGCGCGAAATGCATCTTGTCGCGGAACGCGGGATCGCGGCCCACTGGAAGTACAAAGAGGGCGGCGGAAAAGTTACGACGTCTGAACAGAAGTTTGATTGGTTAAGAGATCTTGTTTCCCTTCATCAGCAAGTCGGTAGTTCGGGCGAATTCTTAGAGACGGTCAAGG
Source organism: Bdellovibrionales bacterium (assembly GCA_034002335.1). Classification (GTDB taxonomy): domain Bacteria; phylum Bdellovibrionota; class Bdellovibrionia; order Bdellovibrionales; family JAMPXM01. The sequence goes on from JAVFAU010000066.1 coordinate 1,920, forward strand.
CCGATCTGTTTGATCGCGAGATCTATGTCTTTACGCCAAAAGGGGAAGTGCGCGAGCTTCCGGATGGGGCGACACCTGTCGATTTCGCGTATGCGGTTCATACGGATGTCGGGCATCGTTGCTCAGGCGCGAAGGTGAACGGACGTATTGTTCCGCTTAAGCACAAGCTTCGCAATGGTGACACCGTCGAGATCACGACAAGCCCAAACCAACAACCATCAAAGGATTGGCTCAAGTTCTGTGTGACCACCCGGGCGAAATCGAAGATCCGTTGGTTTGTCACGAATCAGGAGCGAAAACGAGCGGCCGAGCTTGGTCTTGATCTTCTTGAAAAAGAATTCGCGAAATTCAAGCTTCCTAAGGATCGTTACTTGCGCCCCTCCCAGGAACTTGATCGAGCGAACCGTCAGTTTAAGACGCATGATCTTGAAGATATCTATGTGCAGATCGGGTACGGGAAGATCGTAGCAAGCGAAGTGGTTCAGTTCTTTGAGCCGAACTTAAAGCCGCCATCTGCCGAGCCAGAAAAGCCGCGCACGTTTCTTGAGAAAGTTTTCTCGAACGTCAGCACGAACAAAAAGAACGAGAAATCGAAATCGATTATTCGTGTGGATGGAATGGATGATCTTCTGGTTCGTTTCGCACGTTGCTGTAACCCGATTCCGGGCGATCCGATTTTAGGATTCATCACACGCGGGCGCGGAATCACGATCCATCGTGCCGATTGCGAGAAGGCGTTTGAGGTCGATAATGAGCGTCGAGTTGATGTCGATTGGATGGTCGCGTCGGCGCCAGAGGGTTTGAGTCGCAATGTTCGTTTGCGAGTCGTGAGCCAGGATATCCCTGGTCTTCTTAAGAGCATGACCGAGGCGTTCTCGGCCAGAAATGCGAATATCCTAAGCGCGCAGGCGAGAACGACGAAAGATCGAAACGCCGTCTGTCAGTTTGAAATCTCGGTCCGCGATAAGAGTCACTTAACTCAAGTGATGGCGGACCTTCAAAAGATTCCGGGTATTATCGCGGTCGAGCGATTCTAGCTGTCGAGCTACAGGCGGAAACCGAGACCGCCGCGCACGGCGATCAGCGATGTCGAGACGTTATCAGAAGGTGGGAACATTCCGTATTCACCGGAGAGCTGAATGTAAGTCGAAGGGCCGAGCGCCCAGTTGATACCGCCACCGCCGTAGAACACCGTTGTCGAAGAGACGCGGTTGATGTCCAGCACGTCTGATGTTTTCGAAACGGGGAAGTGGAGACCGAGTCCCGCCATCGCGAAGGGAACGAAGGTTCCTTCTGTGAAAGAGTATTTGAGCATCAAATCAACGACCGCGTATGTGATTTCGGTCTTAACGGTTTCGGCTTGCACGTTGAACATCTCAACACCCGCGCGAGCCATGAGGCTAAGGCTTCCCGTCACGGGAATGTCTGTAAAGCCTTTTGCGCTAAAACCAGCGCCGGTCATGTCGTAGATAGCCGACGGTGTCTTTACGTTTTGAGAGTCCATCGCGTAGCCGCCGAGGACACCGAAGGTCATATTTTTGAAAAGCGTCGCGGCTCCGGCGGAACGAGGTGGGTGGCGATTTGAAGAGTTGTCCGCGTTGAGAGCCGCAGAGTCCGCATCTTGAGGGGCGGAGCGACGGCCTCCAGCGGCCGAGACTTCCATGCCCTCTGTCACTTTGCCGCGTGTGATTTTAACGATCGCCTTTGTTTTGCTCGTGCGGACGACTTGAAGAACCGCGCGTCGTTTTCCGTTTTCAGTGGCAAAAAGACGGGCCCCTGCTTTCGGCACGGTCTCGCCGTCGGAGAATACGACGACAGCCTGAGTGCCACGCACTTTTTCGATCGTTGCGGCATTCGCCGACGAAGGTGCCATCGAGAGGAATAGGGCGAGAAGTTGAATTCCGCAGAACGTGCCGACGCATGTGACGCCCACCGAAAAACTACGAGCAAGTTGAATGAACCGTCTTCTCTGCGAAGGCTGATGTTTCATATGTGCTACCTCACTTCGAATAGTGTAGGTCGAGAGCGTTGATGAACGCATCAGAATCGAGCGTCAACCCAGACAATTGTCCTAGTGAAGGAGGTCTAAAAAAAGAAGGCCGGGTCGAAACCCAGCCACCTTTGGTCGAAAACAATTTGAACGATCAAAATCGTTTTAGAACGGAATGTCTTCTGAGCTGTCGAAGTTAGGTTCAGGGCTGAAATCTTGAAAACCGCCGCCGTCATCCGCAGCTGCCGAGCGACCCGATGAACGGGCTCCTGAGCCACCGCCGAAGCCGCTGCCGCCGCCATAGCCGCCGCCTGAAGAGGCTTCGGCGCGTTCGCTTGGACCACCCAAGAATTGAACTGTGTTTGCTACGATTTCAGTCGAGTATTTCTTTTGACCTTGGTCTTCCCATGAGCGCGTTTGAAGGCGTCCCTCGATATAGACTTGACGACCTTTTGCGAGGTGACGACCGCAGATTTCCGCAAGCTTTCCCCAGACGACAATGCGGTGCCATTCCGTGCGCTCTTGTTTTTGCCCATCTTTATCGACCCAGTTTTCGCTGGTCGCAATGCTTAGGCGTGCGACGGTTCCGCCGTTTCCGACTTGTCGTGTTTCTGGATCTGCACCAAGGCGTCCTACGATGATGACCTTATTAACTCCTGCCATGCTTCCTCTTTCTCCGGTTTTGTAGTTCGTACGATCGTTCGTACGATGAATTGTACTCAGGCACCGGGTACCCAATAAAACGGCTCTCATTTTGAGGGCCGACGGCTTGGTAGCCTAGCTGGAAGCGGAAGAGAAGGGAGCAATAACTTCGCGCATTGTGAGTCTGTACGCGAAGAGGCCGTCACTCGGACGGCATTGTGATTAGAAAGTAGGCATTACTGATTGGTGAGCGGGGTCAGCTGTGGGGGGCTGAACATATTTTGACCCTGGGCGCGGAACGAGAAGCGAATCGTCTCGCCGACCGTGCGTTTGAATCGATCATTGTCGATTAACATAAAGGCGAGAGCGGCTCCCGATTTTACCATCGCGTCCATCAAGGGTTTTGCGACATTGATCTCGACACGTAGATCATAGCTGGTTGGAACGGCGCTCACGCCACGGGCATCGCGACGGACTGTGAGACCGAAGTCGCCTCGCACGCGGCCTGAAAGTGTATCTGTGCTTTGGCCAAACGTGAAATCCTCGATTTGAAGTTTGCCTTCGTTCAAAACGCCCTTGAATTCGAGTTTTGCCATTTGAAGCGAGGGGGTTTGAACGGGACCCATGCCCGGAATCGGAATCGCGATGCTTGGAATCGCGATGGTCTTTCCTTGAATGTGCACGTCGGCCGTCGGTTGGTCGGAAAACGTAGGATCGATGGAGGCCGTCGCGTTGGTGTCGAGGACCCCTTGAATATTGAAGCCCATTTTTCCCGTGCGGCGAAGGGCCTCGGTGAGAGCTGTCAGTTGCAGGCCCGAAATTTGCGCCTGAATGTCTTGCTTCGTTCCACCGCCTGGCAGTTTCGCGCCTCCGGAAACAGAAGCGTGGAGCTGGCTGTGAAACAAACCGTCGATCTCAATCGAGCCCGATGGGCTTTGGGTCACAATCGACTTCAAGCTTGGCTTGGCGATCAGGCGATCCGCGGAGATAGGTGGGACACCTTGAGTTTCAAATTCAAAACCTTCGAGTTCAAGGGCGATCGGGAAACCCCATGTAAGGGAAATACGTTCGAAGTCGATGGCCGTTCCGCCGCCGATGGTACGTGAGAGCGTGGTTGCGACGACCGAGCGAAGATCGGAGTAAGGAAAGAGAATGGGAACCCAAATCAGCGCGATCAGGGGAATGACGAGAAGCTTCCACTTGTGCGTGAGTAGGAATTGAACGAGGGATTTTAAGGCGTTCATGCGGCCTTTCGCCTTTCTATTTGCCGCCTGCAGGAGCAGAAGACGGGATGTTGAAGCTTACGATTTGAAAGACGGCATCAAAGTAGTTGCCGGTTTCCGTACCTGGTTTTACTTCGAGGCCGACCATTTTGGCTGAGTTGCCCAAATTCGACAGGGCATTTCCGATATCGACAATTTGAGTCAGATTAAGGTTCGCAAGTCGAACTTCGACTCCGGCTTGAGTGACGCTCTTTGGGATAAAACCGCTCGCCGCTCGAGTCGTGTTGTCGAATGGCATGATGCTTTTAAGTTGTTCCGGTTGAATGCGCGCACCCGTGACGGCGCTGCGTGCTCGGTTCTCGAGATCGAGGGCTTCGAGGGGAGGTGGGGTCTGTGGAACCGAGTTGGCTTTGCGTTTGATGCGGTACAGGTCGAGTATGATGTCGCGATTCTCTTCGTAAAGGGCGAGGTTGTCGCTTGAAGTGCGATAGTACGAAAGTGGAAATTGAGCGACGAGGTACAACAGCAAGAACGCGACCGTGCCAAGCAAAGTCTTCTGAACGAGCGGAGAGAGAGAGTCGAAGCGCTCTTTGAGTTGGTTGTAAGCGTCCGACTCTTCTACCTGAGCCTTCGCTGTCTGTAGGGCCTCGATGACCTTGTCGCGAATATCGTCGAACATGACGGATCAACCTTCCTTTAATTTACGGCTTTCGATCAATCTTCATAGAGAAACCGAAGCTTGTGCCTGGTGCGCCCGTTCGCAATGAAGAAGGGGCTACCTTTTTAAGGGTTCCCGGGCGTGCAATCAGCTGGAGCTCTTTTTCGACGGAGGCCAGGATGTCCGCTCCTTGCGTGCGTCCTTCGATCGTCAGGTCATCGTTTTCAATTTTAAGACGATCGACGTCGAGGCCGCGACCCGCGCGAGGTGGAAGTTGAACGGGCAGTCTCTCGGAAAGCTTGAGCACAAAATCGAGCGACTGAATGTAGCTATCGAGCTGAGCCAAGGTCTCGCGGTTTTTAATCGCGCGTTCTTCGGTTTGAATATAGCGACGGATACCGTCTGGCGTGGCTTGGGAGCCGCGAAGGTTCGCCGCGGTTCTTGCTGCTTGCGAGAGCGTTTCGTCGGAATTCGTCGCGAGCGTCAAAGATTGAGAGTCGCGTGCAATCGCATAGGCACAAAAGACCACGAAAATGGCGACCGCGATCTGTAGGGTGTTGCGCCATGTTTCCCAAAAGACCTTCATGCTCTCATTGGCTTGAGCAAACAGACCTTTTCTGAAGTTGATCGCGGGATTTCTTGGTTTTCGTATTCCCTCGAGCGCGAGTCCGATGGCGGTTGCGGCCATGTTCTCTGTTTCAGGAGTCAGAGGGATGCGGATTTGCATGCGGGCTTGTGAAGCCAGCGCGCCAAAGTATTCGAGCGGATTGACGGAGACTTCCAGCGCTTGCGTGAGCCAAGGCGAAAGATTTTGAATCTGGCTCGCGCCGCCCGTAAGGCGGAGATCGCGAATATCGGCGCCGACCGAAGCGCGTAGATCGAGCAAGGTCGTTCTCAGGTCTTGGATAAGAGGAGTCGCCGAATCTGAGATTGTTTTATGCATGGCGAGCTGATCACGCGAAGCGCCGGTCGTGTTGAGAAGAACGAAGCTTTTCGTTTTAAGAACCTTGATCGCCTCGACATAGGGAACCTGAAAAGTTTTTTCAATTGCGAGCGCGACGTCGTGGCCGCCCCATTGAATCGAACGGATCGCGACGACGGTTGAATCCGCGTAGACGACGAGATTCGAGTAGCGATGTCCGATTTGCAGAATCGCATGTGCGGTCTTGATCTCTTGCGAACGTGCGGCATCTTCGCCAAGAGATGTTTTTTCGGGAACATGGGGCGGTGGCTGAGACCACGTGTCGAGGATGTTGGAGAGTGCAAACCCTTCGCACGAGACGATGTTGGCTTCAAAGCCGCCGTCTTTCGCGCGTGCGATGGTCTTTTCGATCGCCTCATGCGGGCTCGCGACAGCGAGAACGTCTGAACCATTCAAAAAAGTACGAAGCACCCGGGCATCGTAAATCGTGGATGAGGCATCGAACGGGATATCTTCTTCGAGTTCGAACGGAAGACTCTTGAGCACTTTTGAGCGCTCGATAAATGGGAAACGGCGAAATCTTGTCGAAACAGATCTCTGCGGTACGCCGACGACCCACTGAATATCCTTGCTTGGAAACTGACTGACGTATTGGCCGGCAAAGCCACGCAGCTTCTCAATCACTTCGATCGCTTGATCGCGTGAAGGATCGGTTGAAAGGGGAAGCTCCCAAACTTGATTGATCGAGACACTTCGTCCAGATCCCTCAACTTCGGCGATCTTGATGCTGCTACTTCCGATGTCGATGCCGAGCGTTTTCATACTCTCGATAGCTTACATGAAGGTTACTGCTCGTTCCAATAGACAATCTTTGGTCGGCGCATCGGGGTCGAGGCCGTGCCCTCTGTTTTCTTCTCGTCCTTGCCGCTATCCTTGCCTTTGCCCTCACCGGAATTGGTGCGCGCATCGCTGCGTGAGTCGCCACTGTCACCGGCGGCTTGACCTTGCTCCTTCGTAGCCTGCTCTACGACGGCTTTTTCGAGGCGGGTTT
>JAVFAU010000067.1:0-8385 GCA_034002335.1 Bdellovibrionales bacterium
CGAGACAGCCAGCTTAAATCATCCGCGGCTCGCAACCACGACGCGGTTTCGATATCACCCTTCCAACGAATCGCAGCCGATCCGGGGCCACCGAGCATCGCGACTTCTGCCAGCTGAAGCGAGCCATCCGTGCGCTTTGGGCCGAAATCGACGTTTGGTTGAGGGAATGTCCGCTGCACGGGCTCGGGAGCACAACCGGTCAAAGAAAAAGACATTGATAACGCGGCAATCAACACCCGAGGAAAAAGTGCTTTAGAAGAAAAGCTGAAGCCAGACTTCATGAACTGTCATCCTTTCCGTATTGAAACCGCGAATCGTATCGGAGAACTCATAAGCAAGAACGATTGGTAGCAAAGCTCGTTCCGCAAAAAACGCATCGATGCTCGAGTAGCTAAGTCCGATACGAAAACGGTCTGATTGCGAAGCCGTGTCTTTCCCAAGCAAATCGTGGCGGCGAGACGACGTCCCTTTGTAGCGGTCCGCCGCTTTCTGCGTGGTCTCAACACCCACACCAAGATTCAAGGCCGAATTAAATGCGTACGAAAGACTCGCGCCCGCAAACCAAGCATGCCCCGTTTCACGCGAGACGGTCTCTTTCGAATCAAGATCGGGCAGAGTGTCTTCCGCATTCATCGGAACACGTCGAATCACTTGATCCGGAAGCGTGTAGCGATGCCCGCCTTTCAAGGCCAGCTGCAGACGTCCGTTTAAAACATAGTTTCCGAGCAACTGATTTTCGACCGCCGTATATCCAAAAATGCCCAGGTCCGCGAGGTCATCTGGGTCATCCCCCTGCCCCGTCGGCAACGAAACAATCGTCTTGAATTGCGCGGACACTTTATGGCGCGGACTGAAGTCTTTCGCTGCGAACTGGTAAAGACTCACCACCTGAACATCGCCAATTTGCGTTTCAGCACGATCCCTGAGGGGCTTGTAGCCTTTTGTCGCAAGCTGCTCGTGAGCAACGCTCACCAGATTCACCGTCAGCTCGTCGAATGCCGCGTCGAGCTCCGGCGGCACGGAGTTCCCCATCTCGGCGCGCATCGCCTGGATATTGGAATGTGTTTGGTAAAGCGCCAGTTTGTTCTGATAGCTGATCACAGGAACACCGACCCCAAGCGTCCACTTCGACGTGATTCCACGCGCATAAATCGGAGCGACATAACGAACTTCGGGGGTCGTATCGACTCGCAATACACCAAGCGTGAGCTGGTCCCCCATCCGTTGTGAGCCGAACTGATTGAGGATCGCGACCATCTCGTTCACGCGCGGTTCGAACTGAGTCAAAGCGCGAGCATCGAACTCGATGGAGTTGTGATCGCTTAAAGACATCAAATCGCCACTTGAGAGAAACCTGAACCCGATACCGGAAACGACGCCCATGCAAACCGAAGGAGAGTTGATCGATGCCGGCAAAACCTCTGTCGAATCGATGGCCTGAACCGGTTGCCCCAAAAGCAGGACACAAAAAACCGCCACTAGGCCCAGAAGACCGCGACCCTGATGGCAGTTTCGGCTCTGATTTCGACCTCTCAATCTCGCATGAGATCTTTTCAAACCAATCGTCACTCTTGCCCCTCGCTCGAGTTAACTAGATCGAGGAAGCACTATCATTTTTCTTATCGGCGCGTCACAGGGTTCGGCCCGATAAAACCCTTTCGTTCATATTTACAACGAATCAAACCGCTTCCGATCCAGAAAGATGAAAAACGGAAAAGCCTCGTGCCACAAACTTATGATTCGGTTATATCTGCTATAAAAATGTCGACACTCAATTGCCCTCTTAGCCAAAAGTGCTCAGGTTGCGATCTCGCTTCCGAATCTCGAGAATCACTCGCTGAAATCAGATCAAAAGAACTGGCCGATTTTCAGCTTCCATTTGCGGCAAACACCGCGCCTCAGGCTGATTTTGTTTGGATCGCCGCCTCCGGCCTTCGTGATCGACTGGAGTTCACTCTTTCCGCTCCTCACTTCGGTTTATTCGAAAAATCCGACGTCATCGATTCAAAGCCTCGAGAAATCGTCGATATCGCACATTGTCCCATTCTCTCCGATCAACTGAATGACTGGCTCGAAGAGTTCAGAAAAGACCTACCGCCCATTCGCGAAAGGCGTTCGATTCGTTTGCGCGTGAGCCCAACCGGACTTCGCGGTGTCTGGCTCGATCTCTCGAATGAAGACATTCGAGATCTGCTGGATGAAGGAGCCTGGCTTCAACGTCGCCTCGATGACGGCGTCATCGTCGAAATGGGGCAAAAGCGGAAGCGCGTGATTAAAAATCCGGAACGAAAGCCCGACAGTCCACGCGCGCATCGCCTAGCCGATCCCGTTCTCGAACCTTGGTTTGAAACGTATTCAACTCAAGCCTCGAGCCCACAAAAGGGCGAACCTCTCTACGGGACAATCGGCACATTCACGCAGCCCGGCTTTCGTGCGAACCATGCTTTGGTTCGCACGGTGCTAGAACACCTGACTGCCGCCAACAAAGGCTCCAGCCATGAAATCAAACACATCGCCGAGTTCGGAGCGGGGATCGGCAACTTCACCATCCCGCTGCTCGCGACAGGCGCACGCGTGGACGTGTTCGAGTCCGATCGCCTCGCGCTCGAAGCTCTCAAACTCGGTGTCGCAAAAGCAGACGATGCCTTAAAACAACCTCTCTCAAAAAATCTTACCATTCACGCCGGTGATTTTATTCTTTCCGCCAGAGCTTCCGAGCGAGCGCTCGGTTCAGCCTCAAACAGCCATCGCTACGATCTCGTCTTCGTCGACCCGCCCCGCTCGGGCCTCGGTCGATTCACCGACGCCATTCACAGTCACGCCGCAAACGCGGCCTGGCTTTATGTCTCGTGCTACCCGGAGAGCTTCGCCCGCGATGCACGGGCGCTTGCCGAAAAAGGGTTAGCGATCACCCGTTTGACCGTCGTGGAGCAGTTCCCCTTCACGAAGCATTTCGAGATCGTCGCGACCTTTCAACGAGTGATATAAGGCCGAGTCGGTCGAAATTCCAGATAAGGCCTTGTGTGAGTTCTGCCGAAGCCACTCCTGCGAAAGCACGCAGTGAGCACGCAGACGCTGCTCGATACCGCGCAAACGCTGAAGAAGATCGGGCGCGACATCTGCGACGCGAACGTCCTCAGACATGCGCGGCGATGATGTGCCTGGACAATATTCACCCGGCACGAAAAGACGCTCAAAATCTCTTTCATATTCGACTTCGTCGAACACAGCGAGCACCGACTGACGAGACAGACGTCCACGCGCATGCTCCAAAAGCGCGATGTCCGCAGCCGAATCAAAGAAAACCTGACGTGTCGAAACGGCGCGCGTTCCGCCCTTCACCCGTCGAATATAGATATCGCTTTTAAAACCCGCTCGACCACCAATGTCGTGATCAGCTCTGTGATACGCGGCAGGGTCGTGCTCCGTATCGTCACCGATCAAAAGAACGACGGCGTCGCGCATGTCGGGTCGGTTCAGAATCTCCCCGACTTTCTCAATTTTGTATGGAAGCGTCGACGCTGTTAATGGGCGCGTAAACACGATCTCAGGATCAGGAAACCCGAAATCATCGACAAACCGAAGAACAGATCCACGCAATAGATTGGGCGTACCCGATACGACCGAGAACTCGGCGTTAAGTCCGGCTCGATCGGCTTCAATCAACAATAAGTTATACAAACTCGCCATGCCGGCGAAAGAAACCGGTGTCGACAAAAAGCGAACGACCTTCGCAATCGGATCTAAGATATGCGACACCTTGATCGTATCGTCGATATCCGTGACCAAAACAAACGGTCGCCCGAAACCAGCCGACCCCGAAAACGTAAGCCTCTTTCCGCTCGCTTCGTTCGCGCGTGCGACCGAAGTGGATGCTAAGATCAACCCTGCGAACAGTACTGCCAGAAGACTTTGAAAACGACGGCGCATCATAGCCCCTCTTCTATCTATGGTGTTTTCTATTTACAGACCGCCAACGCACGAGCCGAATACGGCAGTCCGGTGTCAAAACATGCGACACCCGTACCGTCCGTCCTCACAGAAAACTCGACCGCTTTTCGATGTCCCAGTTCTCCGGCGGAGAGTTGGTTCAGGTTGCGAACTCGCTCTGCGGAGGCGCTGACGCTCAGACGCTTCGGATCTAAATGCATATCCGTAATCGGCACGGCTTCAATGGCCTGCATCTTCAAACGGCCGGCGCTTGCGTCCCACGCGAAATGCGCGCGCGCGAACAAACCATAGTCCACACCCACACCGCGTTTACCGATATTCGCGGCTCCCAGCATCAGATAGTTTCCGAGTGAGTATAGAATCACACGGCCGTTCACGTTCGAGATCGGACGCACGACATGTGGGTGATGACCAATCACAAGGTCAACATCACCTTCCGACAAAGCTCGCTCGAACTTTTCTTGCTGACCCGGATCAAGCTTCACACGCAGCTCTGTTCCGGCGTGAATCGAAAGAATTTTGAGGTCCGCTTGAGTCTCGCGCAGAGAGCGCAACGCGAGGTCGTAGTCCGCCCCGTTACGATAATCAAGAACACCGACACTGCCGTTGCCCGCGCGGAACGTCGGGTCTGTGATCGTGACAGCCGCGAGCGCCACCTTATAACCGTTCACGTGGGCGATGCGCACCTGCTCGAAATCGCGACGATCGCGTTCGATACCCGCATAGGTAATGCGATGCCCCTCGTTCACAAAGCGATCCATTGTCGTGAGTGTTTCACCCAACCCCGGCGAACCGTGGTTATGCGAATGGTTGTTCGCAAGGCTGAAGAGATTAAACCCAATGTCCATCAGGTGAAGAATCGCGTTGGGATGCGAGCGAAAAACAAACGCTTTTCTCTGAGCCGGCAAATGACGATCATCCGTCACGACCGTTTCGATATTCGCGAAGTTTAAATCGCCATCGATAAGATTGCGAATGCCTCGTGTCGTCTCCGCGAAGCTAACCTTGCGACCGAAAACCATGGAACCGTCCGCAAGAGGCTCCTGCCTGTTTTTGTTAAAGTTGACGTCTCCGCCCATCGTAATCGTCAAATCAGCTAACGCCGTCGAAACCGGCATCTGAACACCGATCAGCGCGACCAACCCAAGAAGACCGACAAAGGCGACTTTCGACAATCGTCTTAAAACTACCAGCATGAACCCCTCCCGAAACAATTATTCAGCGGCTTTAGTCGATCGCGTTTACAACCACGACGAGTGCTTTATAGCCCTTTTTCAGAACTGGATTTCCACGTCCGTCCACCTCGATAACAGCGTCAGGCGAAGTCTTCTTAAGTTTTCTATCCCAAACAAACTTAGGAACATCACCCGCGAGATCACGAGTCACCCACTGATAGATATTTTCAAGCTCCGAGGTCTTGACGCGAATGCAGCCGCCGGACGCGCGAGACCCAAGTTTGTTCTCAGCGCTCGTGCCGTGAATCGCGATTCCAGTTTTGCGCGTTGCGAACTGAACATCGAAGAACATTGCAAACGGCATCGGCGCGCCACCCCAGCGACCCGAATACGCCATTTTATAGAAACGCTCGCCGTCCAAATTGAACAAGCCGACGGGAGTCGAAGTAAAGTACTGCTCTTGCTTCTCACGGCCCGTGGAGACTTTAAGACGCTGAGTTTCTACCCATTTCCCCGCTTGAGCTTGATCGCGAACAAGAACGCGCATCGTTTGCGCCGTGCTGCCACGCTCTGCTTTGTTGATGTAGAAAACGGCTTCGTAGTACGAGAGAAGCTCGTCTGTAAGACGCGACTCAACCGACGAATGAGTCGCTTCGATACGAGCCGATGGATCAAGAGTTTCACGCATGCTCTCGACAAGGCGATTGATATTCACGTCTGAACTCGACTCACCCGAACCGAATTCGGCGTCGAGCTCGGCCGGAGTTAAAATCGAATCGAGATCAAAAGGTTCCTCAACAGAAGCTTTAGCCAGTGACGGCATCGAACCGAAAGCTGCGACCGCGCATGCCGCGATCGCCAAACGAACAGCCTTGCGACCAAAAAAACCTGAAACAGATGTGAAACTATGAGTCATTTTTCCCCCTATATATTCACCGACGCTCTTCGCGGTCAGGCCTTACCTGCGGAAGAGTGAAAGCTCACGTTTGCGATCGCATTTCGTCAAAATTCAACGATTCGCCATGTCTGTTTCTGATTTTTCTCACGTATGTGAGAATTTCTTTTAGAGTTCTCCCTGATTTCGGATCTAAACTCGGGGCATGATGCAGGAACCTGTCGGAACAAATCTCGGTCTCGAAAAAAAATTGCGCAACAAAATCGCGGGCAGCCCGGCCTTTCATGCCCTTCTTGAACGAAGAGCTTCGTCGAACTTCGTTTTCGGCATCGGACATACGCAAACCCTGCTCGGTCACTTTCTTCCAGCTCCGAGCCATCGCCATGTCTCTTCGCCTAAACACACATCCTCTCTCGCTAAAATCACGACATCAGATGGCGATACACTCGTCGGCCTCCATTTCAAACATGCACCGACAAACAAGACCGTCGCACGCGGCGTGCTTCACGTGTTCCACGGACTTTCCGGCTCGACGGACTCAGGCTACATGCCTCGGGTCGCCATGGCGGCCCTTGGCGCGGGGTTCGATACGATCTTGTGGAATCACCGCGGCTGCGGCCCCGGTCGCAAACAAGCGCTCGCTCCGTATCATTCCGGCCGAAGCGACGATCTCCTGCGCGCCGTTCAGTGGGGGCGCGCCTTTTACGAACAAACCGAAGCGGCGAAACACGCTGATTTTCGTCATGGAGTTCTCGGTTATAGTCTCAGCGGAAATGCGACCTGCCTCATGGCCGCGAGAATCGTTCCCGCTTTCGACTCGATGCCGCTTTCGCAGAAATTCATACAGCGTGAAATTCAAGGCGCGATGCCGGATTTCGCCATCGCGGTGAATCCGCCGTTCGATCTCGGCCGGGCGTCAAAACGACTCACTCATCAAAACGCGCGCATTTACGGACAGGCCTTTATGAAAGACCTTCTGATCTCTCTTCAAGATCGCGCCCATTGGACACCGGAAAACGAACAGCGACGACATCTCAAAGAGCTGGCCGCAAAAGCTCACCGAAAACTAAGTCGCTTCGACTCGGTCGAAACATTCGATGCTCTCTACACGGGACCAGCCGGAGGTTTCAAAGATCACTCCGACTACTATTCGCGAGCTTCAAGCGGGCAGTATCTAAAGGATGTCTGCATTCCTCTCGTCATTTTGTCGGCGGACGATGATCCCATCACACATGGGTTTTCAGACCTGCCTAGTTTCGAAAACGAGTTCGTTATCTTGGATCGCCAAAAGCACGGCGGTCATATGGGTTTCATCGATCAAGAAACATTGATGAGTTCCTTGCTGCGTAAAGCGGAATATCGCTGGCTTGAGCGCCGCATTCAGATGTATCTCAAGGAATGCTGATGAAACGAACCCGTGTATTTACATCTCTAGCCGTGCTGTTTACTTGCCTCACCGGATGCTCAGCCATCAACACGGGCATCAGCTCGGGCATCAAGTCCGGTCTCGGCATTTGGGAAACTCGCCCTGGGCCAAGCGAAAGCCTGTACCAAGAACATCGACTGGTGGATTGCCCGAACTCTCCCAATTGCATTTCAACGCAGTCACGCGACCCCGAACACGCAATCGTTCCATTCACGTACTCGAAACCTCTCGATGAAGCGATCTTCGCCCTCAAAGCTGAGATGGCGAAAATCCCACACGCGAAACTCATCAAAGAAGACGGGCCATACTTTCACTTCGAATGCCGCACTAAGGTTTTTCGCTTCATTCACGACATCGAATTTTTGTTCGACGAACAGACAAAAACGCTTCGCTTCCGAAGCGCCTCAAGATTTGGCTATAGCGACTGGGGCGTGAACCGAGAGCGCATGGAAGACATTCGCAATAAAATTCTAGGACGAATTTAGCGATCCCATCCGGCGCTGCGCAGAACCTCGATCGCCAGCGCCTCGCCCGAACGACTCGTTAGATCACGACAGTTCAATGCCGTCTCGACAGCAAGGCGCAGGGCCGCTCTGGAACGATCGACTTCCGCGGAAATATCCTCGTTCGAAATAACCTGTGCCTTGCGAATCACGTCAATTGAGATATTCCAACGGCTCGCGTACTCATGAATCCAATACGTCAACTGCACACCCAACTCGCGCGCGAACTCGGCTTTGCACGTTTCGATATCGAAGTGAGGGTTCACTTGCGCCATCGCGGCACGAGACCCCGAAAACAGGCATCCACTTACCAAGGCCATCATCAAAGCAATTTCTCGAATTCGCAGCATGCGCTCTCCCCCCTCGCTTGGACCTACAACATAGGCCTTACCGCAGGCGAGAGAGAATGGCACGACTCCGTACGATCTATGAATC
>JAVFAU010000068.1:0-8355 GCA_034002335.1 Bdellovibrionales bacterium
CGTCTTCGCTTCAAGAAAAACCGCTGCCAGCATCGACGTCGTCGTGGTCTTGCCGTGCGAACCGCCAACCGCAACACCGCGCTTTAATCGCATGATTTCGGCCAAAGACTCCGCTCGCGGGATCAGTGGAATTTTAAGACGGCGCGCTTCCGCGTACTCCGCGTTCGCCGCCTTCACGGCGCTTGAATAAACAACGACCTCGGCACCGTGAACATTCTCGGCCTTCTGACCAATCTGAATTTGAATACCGAGTTCGCGCAAACGCTGCACCTGCGCGTTGTCCGCAAGATCCGAACCCGTCACGGTCGATCCCATATTGTGCAAGAGTTCCGCGAGACCGCACATGCCGATCCCACCGATTCCAATAAAATGAACCCGCGCACTCATGAGGTTTCGAGAACCCCGCTGCAAACCTTTCGATGCTCCCGTCACGTAACCCGCTTTCCAATAACATGTGATGCGATGGTTTCGGCCGCCTGATCGATCGCGAACTGACGCACGGTTCGCTCGTAACTCTCCAAGAGAGATGGCTCGGCCTGAAAGCGCCTGATTGTGCTATTCAACACGTCTGGAGTGAAGTCTTTCTGCTCGATACAGACAGCCGCACCAGCTTGTCCTAAAACCATTGCATTCTTAAGCTGATGATTATCAGCAGCCGTTGGAAGAGGTACAAATATCGCGGCCTTTCCGCAAGTCGCGATTTCCGCAACCGTGCTTGCGCCTGCCCGACAAATAATCAAATCAGCCCATACGTAGCGAGCGTCCATATCGTGCAAATATTCGTGGCACTCGACCGTCTTTCTCGAACCCGCGATCCAAAGACGCTCATATATGACCTTCGTGTCCTCAAAGTCGTAGCGTCCCGTTTGATGAATCAATTCGATATCACCTTCTGTCCACAAATCAGATGACACCCAGTCCGTTACGACTTTGTTGATCGCGCGGGCCCCTTGGCTGCCGCCGAAAACCAAAACTCGAAACGAACGCCCCGCAGACGGCGATCGACGCACTGGTCGCATCGAGGCACGAACCGGAAGCCCCACACGGTAGGCACTCTTGCCATCACGGCCTCCCTTCATGCCGTCGGCCGCCGCCTCGAACACGACAAGACACTCGTCGACAAAGCGAGACAGTAGGCGATTGGCCATACCGGCATGAGCATTGGGCTCCCAAATAACGGTGCGAATACGAAGAAGTGCCGCGACAAACAAAAAAGGTCCCGACGCAAAACCGCCGACGCCCAAAACCGCCACGGGCTTCAAACGCATGACCAGTCGTAGTGCTTGAATGAACGCAAGCGGCATTCCTAAAACCGTCTTGAGTCGCGCAAGCAACCCGACGCTATGATGAAGTTTTCCGATTCGAATCAAATGTAGCGGCAGCTCCGCGCGCGTGACGATGCTCTCTTCAAGGCCTCCGACCGCGCCAACCCAATGAACATCATAGCCGCGGTCCGCAAGTACCCTCGCGACCGCAAGTCCCGGATAAATATGTCCACCCGTTCCCCCGCCCGCAATGACGACTCTCTCACTCATCAGAAATTCCCCTGGATGTTTCTCTCTTGTCGTTCAATGGCCAGAAGAAGACCAAAGAGGAGTCCGGACATCAAGGCCGAGCTGCCTCCGTATGACAAAAATGGAAGCGTCAGACCTTTTGTCGGCAAAAGTCCCATCGCGACGCCCACATTTACAAAAACCGAAAGACCAAATACGCATGCGAGTCCCGTCGCCAAAGCTCGACGAAAAATATCCGTCGCCCGAGAGGCCAAGCGAAACGCCCGCAAAAGACAAAAACCATAAAGAGATAGAACCAAAAAAACGCCGATAAAACCAAGTTCTTCACCAAGAACAGCCAACGTGAAATCGGTGTGCGCCTCGGGCAAGAAAAAGAGTTTACCCTGTCCTTCGCCAAGCCCCATTCCAAACAGTCCACCCGAACGCAGGCTCAGCATCGATTGAATCACCTGAAACCCTTTGGTGTCCGAGACCGACCAAGGGTCCAAAAAGGCGAGAACTCGCGCACGCCGATAAGGCACCTGCATGACCAAAACATAAAACGCCGGAGCGGCAACCATAACCGTGCCAACGATCCACACCCAAGGAAGACCGAACACGAAGAGCATCGCGAAGATCGTACCTGTTGCGATCGCGAATGTTCCAAAGTCAGGCTGTCTGAGAATGAGAGCCAGCGGCGTCGCCAATAAAAGAAACACCGAGGTATTGCGCGCAAGCGGCGACAAGCCTTCAAACCAATTCCCATTCGCACGTCTCGCAAAAAGCGTCGCCATGAAGAGCGGCA
Organism: Bdellovibrionales bacterium; assembly: GCA_034002335.1. GTDB lineage: Bacteria > Bdellovibrionota > Bdellovibrionia > Bdellovibrionales > JAMPXM01. The sequence continues at coordinate 2,299 of JAVFAU010000068.1, forward strand.
AAGAGACCTTTATGAGCTCAGATGGCTCGAACACATTTCCGCCGGGCAAACTCACCCAGCGAACCGCACCGCCAGCTTTAACGCCCATTCCTGGAATCAAAGTCATGAGCACGCCGATGCCCGCAATTGGCCACAAAACCCATCCGGCTCGCTCGATCCATCGCCACGGCGTAAAGGCCACCGCTCCCATGAGCGCGAATGCGATGCCAGCAAACAAAAACTGGCGACGCACGAAAAAGAGACCGTCGCCTCGCGATTCGATCGCGAAAATATAACTGGAAGAGTAAACCTGAACGACCCCAAGCCCGAGAAGAGCGAACGCCGCGATCCAAAGTCCCGTGACCGTTCGGCTGTGAGTGTGTTCAGACCCACCGCCGAATCCGCCGCCACGTCTGTTCTTCAAGCTGTCCATGTAATCGTCGTGCATGATCACATGGTACGGCTAAACCCTTAAGCCGTCTTCAAGCTTTTTGGCCGGCCATGCGATTAGCCCAAAGTCCGGCCGTCTTGCACTCCGGGCTCTAATAGCAAGCCGTCGACGGCGGCGCGACCCAGTTTCCTTGAGCGTCGTAAGACTGAACCAGATCGAGCTTCAAATCGCCGCGCACGCATGCCTCGCGAAGCACCCGCACCGCGTACTGCACGTTTCCTTTTAAGCTCGTGTGCGCGCCTTCGTAATCTTTCGGGCGCAGCAAAAGCGTATTCAGCGCAAACGACTTAAAGCGGTCCGATTCGACCTCTTCCGCAAACCGCATAAAGCGCTTATACGTTTCAGGATTCATGTGTCGTATTTTTTCGAGCACTTGGTGAGATCGCATCATGTTTCCGCGGATATCGACATCCATCGCGCAATCGTTGTCTTTCAAGTACATCGCTCGCACGAAGATCGCGCGACCATCGGGAAAAACTCGGCGAGATGCTTCGGCCGCCGCTTTCGCCGTCAACGGATACGACCTCATCTGCGCCTGCACAGCTTCGATCTGCACCTTCTCGTCTTTGGTCATCGCACGCGGAACCAAGGCCTCTTGGGAACCGGAAAGCTCCATCACCATCGGTTTCACATGAATATTTCCAATGCGATCATCCTGCGAAAGCAGGACATCGAAAAGAACCATATCCGAGACGTCTTGCATCTGGGTAATCAAAGGAGCCATCTCGGCAAACGTGCGACGACCGGAAGCACGCCCGCCATCGAGCGTGATCGCCTCGACCGAGGCCGCATTCGCGGTACGCACGAATGCCGCTTGTCCCAAAAATCTCTGATAACGCGTATCGTACGATCCAGCTCCGCTCACTTCCGTGTAACGCTCTTCACCTTTTAAGTTCTCCTGCAAGCCGCCGTAAACGAAACGTCCATCGCTCGTATAAAGCTTCGCATTCGGCTGCCCGCTTGCGGCACGAGCACTCGCCGACTTAAAAGTACGCCAATTCTGCGCAATCAAACTTGAACTCGAGCCAAGCCAGCGTCCCGCCTCGGCGATAACAAGATCATGTGCCTTACGGTCAAACGTGCGCGCGACAACAACAGGAACTCGCCCGGCGCCACCAAGAAGACGTGAAACATGATAGCCCGAAAGAGCCGCGGCCGTCGAAGAACATGAAATCGTGCTCTCGAATTTCGCCTCCATATCGAGAAGGTCTCGATACTGACGATCCACTTGAGACGTCGGGCGACAGAACGCTTGCGTCGCTTGCTCATGAGTCCAGCCCTTCGGCACTTCGATAAAATTCGTGCCCGGATTCGTACTATTGAGTTTTGCGCAACCGATCATCTCTTTCGCTTTTGGTTCTTTGCTCAACGCCTGACCATTGAGAACTTCCACTCGCATCGTTTCCGCTGAGTTCGGATAAACCGTCATGCGGCAGAGTTTGATCTCTTCTTTTCGATCTTCCTCAGGAGACACCGAGGCAAGCCCCTCGGCCTGATACGAGGTCGGCACGATACACGTCTCCTCAAGGCCCGAGGGAGCTGAATGATAAATACGCAAGTCGGCCCCAAGCCCCGTAAACGCAAAACCAGGCAACACATAGACAGTCGCTACGAAAGACACCACAACCGTCATTACATCATACCTGAAGACATACTCCTCATGTCGTCGCATGCTTACTTCCCCCTCTTATTTTGATTTCGCCTCTATTTTTTTCTTCTACTTTTCTTCGTTTCTCTCGTTTCCGATTCCGATTCGGGCCCTGTTTCTGGCGTTCTCTTGCACCAGTCTTCGACTGAACGAAAGACTCGGTTCCAGACTCAATTTCAAAGCAGATTTATAGATTGTCGGCATCAGATCCGATCGAACTTCGACAAGGTATCTCGTGCTGACTCGAAGACTATCGATCCCCTTTTTTTTACCGCCTTTGAATTCAAGAACGCCGACGAACACCCGTTTCGAGCTTCGCTCCATCAGCCAAAACGCCTCTCCGTTCGCACCTTCCGTCATGGAAACAAGGACATCGGTGAAGCGCATTTCAAACTGACCTTTAGGATTTGGTATGCTTCTCGTTTCCAGAACCAATCGAGCTTTTTCTTCATCGGGAAAACCGCTTGGGCTAAGCAATCCTCGCTCAACCAAGCTCCTCTCTAAGTTCATAACCTCAGCCAACATACGGTGTGTGAAATAAGCCAGAAATACCGGATCTTTGATCGCGGCCTCGTCGCCTGACTCCATGGCCCAACGACTCGACAAGAAGACGACGGCTCCCATAACGGCGACTCGAAATGTTTGTTTCAAGATATCGCGCTTGATAAATTCTTTTAAGCGTCGCGCACGCCCAATCGCCTCGAGTTTTTTAAGAGCCAGAGGTACAGATTCAATTTCTCTCAAGTCGCGGAACTCTTTAGCTTCAATGACCGAAAGCCATCGCGCCGAATCTCGTAAAATACGGCTCGTCTCCGCATCGAGTTCAAGATTCAACTGACGTCGCACCTCATAGATCTCGGGCAAACGAGCGATCTCATCTTTAAGCTGACCGGTTGCGGGATCCAACGGGGCGTCCGAAATCAATCGCTCATTCCCGGCGGTATCGAGAAAGCGAATGCCCGCCATTTTAAACACCATCGGTTCACGACTGGCATCAAACCTATAATCGATGAGAACCCTTTCTCCGCGATCCAAATGATCACGGAACCGGTAACCAAGCGTCAGTTCGCCTTTTTGAACCAACGACTTTTCAGCCAAATAAGGCTGGCCGTTTCGACCAATCGCCGTCAAAACACGTGCAAGTCTCTCCTTCGTACCAATCCTTTGCCACGTGCTCACGGCATCTTCCGCTGCGGTTTTGTAAGGAGTCATATCCAGAAAAACAGATTCGCATGTCTGCGCCACGGCCCGAGTCCCCGTACTAAAAATACCGGCGGCCACGATGACTGGCCCCACCATCACGCAGAACAAACCCCTCAAAACTGATTTCAACCTCAAAGGCGACTTCATTGTTTTCCTAAAAGAAAGTTCAACCCCCGTCTCCCAAACGACGGTTTCTCTTTCACCTCGCGCGGTTCGCTCACGGCCCCCATCGGCCGCCCCTGACCGCTTCTCACTGGTGGCTGAGAACGAAACACTTCAAGATGCCGCCGATTAAAACGACGCAAATTCTCGATCAAACCAACTTCATTTTCGACAAGAGCGTCGGCGTACTCTTCACGTACCCGTCCCGCTTGTTGATCGAGCTGACGCCCGTGAAACGTCCCGACCCAAACCGCATGCTCTTTCGCTAAACGCATAAGAAACGCGAACTCCTCGGGAGTTTTTTGTTTGTATGGAACCGATATCGACTCGATTTTTTTGTCGCGCATCGAAAACCGCGTTTCGCCAATCATCGTAAGCGGAAACTGCATTTCAATGTCGTAGTCCAAAAACTCCGCGACACGACGACGAACCGTCGCCATCTCCGGCTGATTCGCGAACGCGCTTAGGGCCGAATCTCCGACCTCTTTGAATTCCTTCATGACAAGAACATCGTCCGAGGTCTTGAACGTCGCCAGAATCCGCATCAGCTCTTTTGAGCCGCCACGGTCACGCACACTTAGCGCCGCATCCAAAATTTGTCCGTAGCCACCGTGAGCCCGATAGGACTCAAGCAAAGCCTCACGAATGCCAGCTTCTGACAAACCCAAACGGGCGCTGGCCTCTGCAAGCGGAACTGTCATCTCACCGTCTGTTTCAAGAACACCGTCGTCGTCTGTTTTGTTTTCTGCTTTTCGATCGAGTTTACGACGAAACTTTTTTTCCGATGGCAGCGCCTCGACAAAAGACTCCGTAAGCCTGTACTCGGTCGCCGCAAGACCGTCTCGATAGTGCGTGAGAATCTCTCGATAGAGATCGACTTCTTCCGTCTCTGATAGAACGCGACGACGAGACGCCACCGCAACCGTATTCAACGCGAGACGATTGATGTCGAGAAGAGCCGGGCCGTGACCGAGATCTTTGACATCAAAAAGCGTGTAGAGAACGCCCTTTCCCGGCACAAGCAGAGGAGAGAAGTTTCCCGAATGCAGGTCTCCGATGACAATGACTTCCGCTTTCAAAACTTCAGGTAAAGCCGTCCAACCCAAAAGATCTCGGCGCACTCGCGCGTCCGCCCAATAAAACGGAGCGTTGTCTCGCACCTTGCGAGATAAGTTCTGGCTAGCTTCGTATAAGCGCAAAACATCGAGCGGTGCGACCAACTCGCCAGTTCTCTCAAAGACCATCTGGCACATCGCGGCATTTGCGAATTGCGCACTCACAAGCACACCGCCAACGCTCAGTACGACAAGTACTCTCGGTAGATCTATTTTGAAAATTCGCCAAAACAGCGTGAGATATTTCACTGTTTTCAAACTGCATATCTCTTCCACAAAAGACCGCCCCCAGTCCTAGCTATGTAATAGCGCCGCGCATACAACACGTTTAAGACCGAAAAACCGATGATTTGCTGGTGTAATAAGCAAATAGTAGCAAATCATCAGCCGTCTATATCCCACTCACACGTGTGGTTTTGCGGTTCGCGACTGGGAGCCTGCAAATATTGGGACAAAAAAACCGGGCTCGCACTGGCCCGGTTTCTAAAGTCATCTTGCTGCTTAACGCATGACAAAGAGAACTATCTGAACTTCGCAACAATCTCTTTAAAGTAAGCGCCACGCTCCTCATAGCTATCGAACATGTCGAAGCTCGAAGCACCTGGCGAGAGCAGAACAGAGTCGCTGATACGCGATTTTTGATACGCGATCAGAACAGCTTCCTCGAACGTACCGATCAAGAACGTCTCGGACCAATCCCCGAGATCGCGATTCATACGTTCCTTCGCTTCGCCGACCAAGATCAACGTTTTCACTTTTCGCTTCACCATTTCACGCAAGGGCTCATACGAAAGATTCGTGTCTTTACCGCCCATGATGAGAATGATGTTTTCATCAAATGCATCAAGCGCTCGCATAACCGCGTGAACGTTGGTCGCCTTGGAATCGTTGAAGAACTCAACACCACCGACACGGCGAACGTACTCAAGACGGTGAGGCATACCGCCGTAAGAATCGATCACGCGCTGAATGGATTCGTGCTTGGCGCCATGCTCGCGGGCCGCAAGAATCGCAGCCATGATGTTATCAATCGAGTGCTTGCCGCGCATCTTCATGCGGCGAATCGAGTAAGTCTCGATTTCAGGGCCCGTGCGAACGCGAATTTCGTCTTTGATACAAACAGCGCCGCCGATCGACATGATCTGCGGTTCAAGAGCCGGCTTGCGAGAGAAATAGAAAATGCGACCGCGCTGAACCGCCGGATCGCGCGCGAGTTCGACAACCGCGTTGTCGTCGGCGTTCAAAATCGACGTCGTCGCTTGGTTCACGTTCTGGAAGATGCGACGTTTCGCGTTCACATACTCTTCCATCGACTTGTAACGGTCTTGATGGTTCTCGGCGAGGTTTGTGAACACGATATTTTGCGGCGTAAAGCGATCGCAGTGTTCAAGCTGGAAGCTCGAGACTTCGGCGATGACCGAATCGATCTTCTCACCCGCTTTAACCTGGCGCAGATATTCAACCAAAGGCTCACCGAAGTTTCCGCCAAGCCATGTGTT
>JAVFAU010000069.1:0-8312 GCA_034002335.1 Bdellovibrionales bacterium
GGCGGATCGCTATTTCGCGATGGTTCAGACAAAAGCGGCAAAAGGCTCTGTGGAGAGTGTGCCGGTGCAGGTGCGTGCGGGAGCGCATCTGATGCGCGGAGTGATTGCTCGCAAGGCGATGCAGACGGGGGCGGCTCCGAAGCACAATGCGCGGGTCGCGAAATCTCATTTTCAGTATGTAGCTAAAACTTTTCCTGGATCGGCGGAAGCGGAGCGCGCACGGCGTGAGCTACGTGGAATGAAGGAGCGTAAATGAAGAAGCAGGCAAAGCTCCTTGTTGTGTTTGCAGCGGTCGCGACAGTTTCAACGGTATTGGGAGTGGTGTCGTCGAAGTCTTTGGCGCAAGACTTTGATGATGTCTTAGAGTCGGAGCTCGACGCTCTTTCATCGGGAATTCCATTGCCTCCCGCGGGGGCGCCGATTCCGACCGCGACGCCGGCAAACGGGAACGCGGGATCCTCTTTCGCGGATGATCCTTTTGCTGGGGGAATGGATGACTTCGGAAGTGAGCTTCCGGTTGAAGATAACGGACTCGCCAGCGACCCTTTTGCGAGTCCAGAGGATCTTTTGGGTCCAGAAGGTGGCCCGGAAGATCAGGGTGTTGTTTCGGGAGATCCCGCGGATATTTTGCCTTTAGAGGAATCAAAAGAACCGCCACCGAAGGTCGAAGCCCGTCCGGAACCTGTCGTACCCGCGCCACGCCCTGTGGTTCGTCCTGCGCCGACACCGGCTCCACGTCCGGTCGCACCGATTGCGCGTCGATCTATGGCACCTGGTACGGATGAGCCGAACTCTTCATTTGAAGCACGTTTGGCGCAGATTTATTTGCAATCGCAGAACTCAGATCCCGTGAGCGACGAACGTTGGAACGAGCTGCTTGGAACGCGCGCTGTTGAAACCTATTCGGTTCAGGCGGGCGACACGCTTTGGGATTTAAGTCAGACACTTTTCGCAGACGGTTTTTATTGGTCGAAGCTCTGGGCCGAAAATCCGGGTATTCAAAATCCGCATAAGATTTCAAAAGGGCAGGCGCTTCGCTTTATCGGTGGCAACGAAGCCTCGCCTCCTGAGATCTTGGTCGTAAAAGACGATACGACAGACCCGTCCGTCATGAGTGACGGTGTGTTTTCCGTCGAGAATCGAGTCGAACAGACGCAAGTGGCTTTCGAACGTGAAGACGTTGTTCAGCCGGTTGTCGAAGCTTCAAGGGAAGAGCTGGTCGAACTTGAAGACAGCACGGCGTATATTCAGCGCCAAGAGAGAATGCATGTGGCGGGCGCTCCTTACTACCGAGAAGATTTGGAAGGACGGATCACGCAAGCCGATATCGAGGCCGGCGTTGTCGTTGAGCAGTCGGAAATCCTGCCGCGTCCGATTCTTCCGCCGCCGTCGGTGAGACGAAGCAAGGCTCTCGGAGATATCCCGCGTTCTTTTCCGCAGCGGACTGTGAAACTCGCGGATAAAACGGTCACCATCTCCTCGCTTGATGTCGCGGCTACCAAAGCCGCGGCGGCGGTCGTTCCCGGGTTTATGGCGTTTTCAAATACGCCGGAACCAATGGGTACGGTTGAAGAACTCGATGCCGGCGAAGTCGCCGCGTCGTTAGGGCAAACCGTGGTGGTTCGCGGTAACGAACCGCTTTCGGTTGGATCGAAGTTCTATTCGGTGGTGCCGCGATACAAAGTCAGTTCGCGCGAAAATGGAAAAATCGGCGAGGCGTTTGAGATCGGTGGCGTGCTTGAGATCGTGGGGGGGCTCGATTCGGAGAAGCGCTACTACCGCGCGCAGGTCGTGTACATCGTGAATCCGGTTGTGAAGGGCAGCTTGGTGCTCATGGGCGAGCCGCCTCGCATACCGGTTTCGACCAAAGGTCGTCGTGTGACGTCCGAGATGACGGTTGTGGGCGGTGGTTTCTCTGAAACGCGTCGCTTGTTTGGCGATGGCTCGATCGTGTTTCTCGACACGCGAGATGCGGGCGTGCAAGTCGGCGATATCTTGTCGGTGCAGGCGCGTCGCGGAGAGCGTCGAAAAACCGAGATCCCAGATCAGCAAACTCCCGTTGGAATTCTCAAGGTCTTCGCCGTTTCCGGCAAAGTCGCATCGGCGGTTGTCGTTCTCGCGACAGACGATATTCGCGTGGGGGATCGTACAGGTGTCGTCTTTCCGGTACGCTTACCGGACTTAGTTGAAGACGCGCCCCGCGTGACGAAGGCCCCATGAGCCACACAGGGAGGCTTCGTTTTTGAAGTCTCCTTGCGGTCATGAGTGCCCATCGAACGATTTCACGTTTCTGTCCTGAATACCCAGATGTACTTTTGGATCTCGAAGACCCGCCGCCGTTTCTTTCTGTCGCGGGCTGTTTGCCTTCATTTGAACGCCCCGTGTTGGCGATCGTGGGGACGCGGGCCTCAAGTGTGCTTGGCGAAAGTTGGATCAAACAGCATCTTCCCCGATTGGCCCGACAGGCCACGATTGTCAGCGGCGGTGCGCGCGGTATCGACGAGTGGGCGCATCGTGTAACGCTCGCCGAAAAACAGGCGACCGTTGTCGTTCTTCCCTCGGCGCTTGATCGGCCGTATCCGCCCGGCTGGCTCAAAAAGGAAGCCGAAGTCTTGGCTTGCGGGGGCGGGTTGGTTTCGGAGTATGGACCGGGAACTGAGGTCAGGCGTTGGCATTTTGAAAAGCGGAACAGGTTGATCGCGGCGTTGGCCGATGTGGTTGTGGTGGTCGAAGCAAGGCGACGCAGTGGTTCGGCCATCACGGCAAGACATGCGCGTGAAATCGGAAGAGCTGTCGCGAGTGTACCGTGGTTTCCGGGTGATCCGCGCGGCGAGTTTTGCAATGAACTGCTTTTTCAAGGCGCGCACATCGTCCGCGGCGCCGAAGACGTCGAAACGCTTTTGCGGCAAGAGTCTCTTGCGCGCTTTACGCGTGTGTTGCGAGGGTTAGCTATTCCAGGCGCGACGAAGCAAGAAGCCGCCAGCGACGGCGAAAATAATGTTCGTTAGCCACATCGCGAGCCAGGGAACGAGGATGCCGCCGCGTGCGAGACTTTCAGATGCCAAAAAGAGAATCCAGTAGGTCACGATGATTCCAATCGAAAGAACGGCGCCACCGGCTTTGACGTTCCGACGATTGGTGACCGTGCCAAGCGCGACGCCGATCACGCCCAAAATGAAGCAGGCGAGCCCGATGGCGATGCGTTTATGAAACTCGGTTTCCAGATCGATTCGCTTCTCGGGCTTAAGTTCGCCGGCTTCGCCGCGAAGGGCTTGTCGAAGCTCATCGAGAGTCAGTGCGATCGTGGCTTTTGAAGAGATCGAACTTTGGTTGACCGGTGCGAAGAGGTGAAGATCGTATGTGCGGAAGTCGATTTTCGTATGACGGGCTTCCGTCGCTCGGTGAAAGCTGCCGTCGGTGAGCTGAAGAGCCGCGGACTGCCCCGGTTTTTCGTCGTCTTTCACGATACGACCTTCGCGTGCGACGATGGCGATCGGTGGTTGTGTGCGTTCATCGTAAATGAAGACGTCGTGTAGGGTGCCTTGTTTGTTATCGACCTTGTTGGCGTAGACGACGAGATCGAAGAAACCATCGGAGAACGTGCCCTCTTTGATGGTGACACCGGGTTTCGCCGAGCCGAGTTGATTTATGAGAGCGTCGAACTTTTGGTGTCCCCACGGAGCCAGATGAAACGAAGTCTGCAGGCTCAGGATTGAAACAAGAAAACTGAGAATGAGCGCGGGAGCGCCGATCGAAACCATGCTGAGACCCGCCGCGCGTAGGGCGACGATTTCGGAATCAGAACTAAGACGACCGTAGATGAGGATCACCGTGAAAATCAGGCTCATCGGGAACAAGATGGGCAAGAAGCTCATCGAGAGATAGCCCATCATTTCAAGAACGGTCGAGACCTTGACCCCGAAGACGAGAATAAACTCGGTGAGGCGAAGAGCCTGGAACATCAAGAGGATCGAGACGAATACGAAGACCCCGAGCAAAAAAGCCGGGATCATCTCAGCTAAAACATAGCGAACCAGGAGTCTTGACCGCATCGTGCTTGTTAGACTCTGCCGTTAGATAACGAACTGACCGACGTTTTCGGGTGCTTTGATCGCTTCGCGAACTTTCATCGCCATGCGAATCATCGGCTCCCAGTGTTTCAGGTTCAACTGCGAAGCGGCGTCGCACTTCGCTGCCATCGGCTCGGGGTGCGATTCGATGAAGAGAGCGTCACAGCCAGCGGCAACCGCCGCCATCGTGAGATGCGGTACAAAGCGTGGCTCGCCTCCCGCCGGATCGGCCGAAGAAATACCGTAAAGGCGAACGACGTGAGTCGCATCAAAACATACAGGAGCTCCGAGCTCTTGCATGACCGGAATCGAGCGCATATCGGCGACAAGGCGGTTGTACCCAAAGCACGCGCCACGTTCCGTGAGAAGAACGTTCTTGTTACCGGTTGAGTGCATTTTTGAAACGGCTCCGCCCATGTTCTCGGGAGCGTTGAACTGTCCTTTTTTGATGTTCACTGGGCGACCTGTTTTGCCACACGCGATGATGAGCGAGGTCTGTTGGCACATGTAGGCTGGGATCTGCAAAACATCGACGGCTTCCGCCACGCGATCCACATCTTCGGTGCGGTGGATGTCGGTCAGTACCGGTAGACCGAACTCTTTGCGAACTTCCGTGAGAATTTTAAGGCCTTCATCGGCCATCGGGCCTGTCCAGTTTTTCTCTGAACCACGATTGTCTTTTTCGTAAGAGCTTTTAAAGATGAGCGGCATACCCGTGCGTTGCGAGAGATCCGCGAGCTGACGAGCCGTATTCATGATGAGCTCGCGGCTGTCGATGACGCATGGGCCAGAGATGATGGCGAGGCCATGGCCTTTTCCGATTTTAATTTTTGTCGAGCCGGCTTCAACCACGAATTCGCGGGCGGGAAGAGTTGTGGTTTCAGTGCGTTGTTTCAGTGAGCTTGTTTCGGCCATGATCTGCCTCGGTTCTTTAGGGCTTGCGCCGGTTAGTGTCGGTATTCTTTGTTCTTTTACTTAATCTTTTACTGTGCACGCTCATCGAGTGCGACGACTTTGTAGGGGCGGTATTCTCCGATGCGATAACCGCCAGTGACGGCTTCGAGGAGATCGCTTGCCCACAAGTTCACATCTTTCAGAGTCCAATCCGATAACTGGCGATTGGGATCGAAGGTCCAATCTTGTTGTCGGATCAGGTCCTTCATCACCTCGGGGTGAGGCCCCGTGTAGTGTTTAAGACCATACTGCTTAGCATACTCAAAATTCTCGAATTCGTTATCCCTTTTGTTCCCATGCCACCAACGATTCAAGAGTTTACTTTTCTGTCCCATAACCTTTGGCGGCTTAACCCAGCCATAGTGGAAGATGCGAGCGTCTGTTTTAAGAACGCGCGGCTTTCGGCCGTCGACGCGAAAGCTTTGCGCATCGCCGACGCTTTGGGCGCCAGAGCTGCGGCGTACGACCCGCACTTCGTTGCGGTACCAGCGACGTGACGTCGCAACGGTGCTGTAGCTTCCGTAAAAGTGGATATACCGAAAAAGAAGGCCTTCGATTTCCGGGTTCGCGGCGGCTCTGTTTACGGCATTTTGAATAACGGGCAAATCGTGTTCGTGCACGACTTCGTCGGCCTGAATGTAGAAGCACCAGTCGTTTTTACACTGAGCAAGGGCCTCATTGGTTTTTTCGCTCAATACGAGGCCACCTTTTGTTTTGGACGTATCCCAAAAGCTGTCGAAGATTCGAATTTTCGGAGAGTCGAGACTGCGTAGTAGTTCGCGCGTGTCGTCGTCGCTCTGACCTAGCCCGATAACGAACTCATCGACCATCGGGAGGAGGCTGCGAATGCTTTCGAGGACAGGGTAGCCCATGAGTCGGGCATTTCGAATAACTGTGAAGCCGCTAATTGGTGTTGCCATGAGGACCGTCTTCTAACAATTCACGGGGTTTGAAGCAAGGCGTTACATATCGGAACTTCTCTTTACGACATTGACGATTGCGATGCGCCATTTCAACGATGAGATGTGCGCCGAATCATGCTGGTCATCGACGATTTCAACGAACTTGTTGGCTTGGAAACCCTTTTTCGCAGGTTGGGCTTCGATGTGCTTAGCCTAAGCCGAGAGTCGCTTGTTCCAGAGTCTGTGCTCGGGTTTCCGCCGGATCTCGCGATTGCAACCGGACGCGGGCGGCATGTCGATGGTTTTGCGCTGGCTCCCAAGCATCGTTACGGAACCTCCGCGCCAAAACTTGTCGTGCTGTTACCTCAATCGACATCAGAGCGCGAGTCTCTTGCACGCGAACAGCTTCTTCAGGATGGCAAAGCGGATGCCGTGATCGAGACGCCGTTTGATCCGAAGATCGCTTTGACGGTTGTCGCGAAACTCCTCGGCCTGCAGGCCGAACCTCTTTGGGATAAATACTCGAAAATCGTAACGGCCCGGCTTTTTGAGCCCGAAGAGCTGAAAATCATCAAGCACCCGGGCCCTGCGCCTGAGCCGATCATTCATGTGACATCGAACAACACGGAGACGCAGGCGGAAAAAGGGGCTTTTGGCCATCAGCCAGAAGATATACCGGTTTACGTGAAAGAGCCGACCGCGCGCGAGCTTCGTTACAAGAAGTTCATCGAAGAGCAGATGCAAGAAGAGCTGCCGCCGATGATGAACCAAGATGTTCTTCGCGATGCGCGTGCCCGTTTGATTGAACAGGAAAAAAACGAATCGCCGGAAGAAGCCGAGAAAATGGCGCAGCTGAATCGTGAGAAAAGGGAGTTTGTTCGGGCCATGATAGCGACGGCCATAGCCAAAGAGGGTGAAGACCCTCAAGGTTCAAACGAGCCGTAGGCTTTGCGGAGTTAACGACGACGACGGCCGCCGAGCAGCGCGCCAAGAACGTCTTTCAAGTCTCCGCGCAAAAGATCGACGGGTTTGTCGGTCGCTTTTCCGATTTGAAGACTGAGAAGATTGAGTTCTCGTTTCGCATCGACGAAGTTGGGCTCGATTCCGATCGATTGCTCGAGCGAGCGGCGTGCGCCATCGAGATCGTGAGCGGCTTTGAGCACGAGACCTTTAACGAAGAAGTAAATCGAGTTGTGTCGGTCCTCAGGTGGAATCGAAGACAACTGATCTTTGAGTTTTTGCACGAGCTCGGTGTCTTTGTCCGCCCCAGGACTCTTGATCTGAGACCACATCAAGAGAAGGCGCATGTCGGTTGTGATGGGAACGTTCAAAACCGCGTTCTCGAGTATTTCTTTCGCGCGGCGAACGTCACCTTTTGTCAGGCAATGGTGCGCTTGTTCCATCATCTGTTCCGCTTCGATGATCTTTTCGGCACGGCCTTGTTCGAGCTCTAAGATATAGTTGTCGCGGCTTGCGGTATCCGAAAGCGTTTCGTGCGCCTCTTGAATCATGTTGAAGCACTTTCGAGCCAAGTCGCGAATGTCGAGAGGGGCGTCGCCATCAAGACGGTCGGGGTGAATCGTCTTTGCAAGTTCATGGTAGGCGCGTTTGATTTCGCTGTCTTTGGCGCGTGGAGAAACGCCGAGGCGTTCGAAGTAGTTCTGACGCTCGAGATCTTTTTCGAGATTGTTGAGTCGCTTCCGCTGAACTTGGATGTCCGTGGTCTTGATCTCCTCGCCGAAGCGCAAACAGCCGCCGAGAACGAGGTTGTGGAAGGCCGGAAAGAACTCGTCGTCACTCAGGCCTGATTCCATTTGCATGGCGTCGAACGTGATACCCTTTGAAAGCAGGGTCAGCATTTTCGACGCGCGCAAAACCGACGGGCCTGACATGGTACGGTTGCTGTCGTTGTAATCTGGACCCTCGATGACCTTATGGCGCACCCAGGGTGTGTAGAAAGTTTTGATCCAATCGACGGGGAACTTTGACGTCACCCAATCGTTGAAAATGTCGTGCAGCATGTTCGTGTCGATCGAGGCCTCTTCTCTTAAGTCCTCGGTTTCGACGAACGAAATCTTCACGCTGGTGTTGCTCACGATTTTCCCAAGGCGGATACCTTGTTGTTCGGCCATGACGATAGAAATCGCGTGCGGCGAGAGAATATTGGCGTCGACGAGGCGCTCGCCAAGCCTCTTAGCGCTACTGGTGAGTTCCATCGCGGCATCGAGTTCTTCTTGCTCGATAAATCCGTGTTCGACCAAAAGCACGCCGAAGTAAGATTTCTGATCGCGATTGGCGACTTGAATGATTTCGCCATTTTTGAAGCCGACAAGCGCCGGGTCGCCTTCGGCGTTGATGATGTTGAGTAGCCCTGAAATCTTGCTGT
>JAVFAU010000070.1:0-8254 GCA_034002335.1 Bdellovibrionales bacterium
GATCGTGTAAAAAGCTTCGGCGATTGAGATTGCTCGTTCCCAGAATAACTTCATTGTCGACAATCAGGCTTTTGGCGTGAAGAAAACGCGGTGTGTATTCGTAGATATGCACGCCGGCCTTGAGAAGTGGGCGATAGTAGGCGCGGGCGATGAAGGGCATGAACCAGACGTCTGAACGCTGGGGTACGAGGACTCTCACGTCCACGCCGCGTTTTGCCGCCTTCGTAAGGCGTCTTCGGATGTTTGACGGTGGCGCGAGGTAAGCGTTTGAGATCCAAATGCGTTCTTTTGCCGAAGTGAGACGGGAGACGAAGCTTAAGCGTGAAAGTTTTCGTCTTTTTGTCGTGTAGTTAAGGCTTACGGCGTCTGAAAGTGGGGCTTTCACGCGGCGAAACGTAAAACGGATTTTTCTTCGGCCAGGGTGAGATGCGGACTCCGAGCGAATCCATGTGTGATCAAACGCGGCGCTAAGCTCATTGATGCCGGCCCCTTCGAGTTTTACGGCGGTATCGCGCCAAGAGTGTTCGCCGACGATTCTTTTGAGATGGCAGTCGGCGACGTTGATCGAACCGACGTAGGCGACTTTGCCGTCGATGATGGAGACTTTACGGTGATTACGACGGTTCAAACGTCTTAGAACCAAGGAGCGTCTTGGTTTGCGATCTGGTTTGATGAAGCCGAGGTCGATCATCAAACGGCGCCAAATGAGGTTGAGTATGACCGGGTGATAAACGCGAACTTCGATACCGGCTCGTTCAAGCTCGAGACCTTTTGTTTGCCACCAGCCAGAAGCTCCCAGCCCATCGACGATGACACGAACGCGAACGCCGCGCTCGTGCGCGCGCTTGAGTTCGCGCACGACTTCAGCTCCGATCTCGGAGTCGTCAAAAATGTAGTTTTCGAAATCGATGGTGTGTTCGGCGCGATTCCACTCGCTAAAGAGCGAGTGGAAGTAAGCATCGCCGTCAAAGAGGACTTCTTCTGACTTCCATAGCATGGCGACGGGTTATGGCCCGAACGCCTTCGCTTTGAGGCGAGCCAGTCGCGCGGTCTCGTCGGGCGGAAGATGAAGGCCGGATGATCCCGTGTACCCCATGAGGACGCTTTCGTTGAGGCTCTTAAAGCAGTTTTGCGCCTGCGCGGATTTAGGAAGCGTGTCGATGCAAAGCTCATAGTAGCGTTCGTGCAGCGTCCAGAAGTTCAGCTCGCGCGACTCCTCGGCCGAGCGTCCCGCGAGGTAAAGAGCTTTTGCGCGGTTTGCTGCGTTTGTCTTTGAAAGTGGGTTTTCTGAGAGCCACTTATGAAGGTCCGCTGACGCGCGCAGGAACAGGATGTCTTGGTTACGAGCGCTTTCATCATTTTCAAGGAGCGCAGTCGCTTCTTTTACGAGTTTTTCCGCTCGTTCAAGACGAGCGTTTTTATTCTTAGTGTTCGAAGGCTTTTCTTTCGCCCAGCCGGCGATCGCTTTATCCCAGGCTTTTGCGTTGTCTTTAAGAGATTCGGTTGCCGAAGGATTGCGGATGATCGCTTTTGTTATTTCCGCTGATTCCTTTGGACTTTCTTTAAAGCGAACCGCGATGGCAAGACCCGAGCGGGCCGCCCGTTCCCAGCCAAAGACATCTTTCTTCGCGTAAGAGGCGTCTTTGATACCCTTTTGGTAGGCCTCGAGAGCTGTATCGAACTGACGTGTCGCCGCGTAGTAGTCGCCTTGCGCCAGTGGCGAAAGCTTTGAGGGGTCAAAGCCCAAATCGAGTTTTGGGAAGCTCGGTCCCCCCGCGGTTTGCGTGTGGCACTGAATGCAATAACCAATGGATTCGCGGATCGTGAGGCGAGCGTAGTCGCGATTGCCCGTGTGCAGGGCGACCACGGCGCGAGCGAGGTCCTCGTCAAGCATGCGCGCAATCGACTCGTAGGCCGGGTCCGCGGCCGGCTTTTCGAGTTCGCGCACTTGATGGCTTAGTTTTTTAAGGCGCGATGTCGATTCTTTGATGACGCTTTCATTCTTCGGATCGTTGAAAGCTTTGCTGTCGGAAACCAACGGGAGCAACTTATTCAGAGCCATCGAAAGCTCCTGCATGCTTCCGCTCCAATCGCCTGAAGACTTACCATGAGCCGTGGGCGATGGCGTGGCTCCTTTGTCTTGTGAGGAGCAGGCGGCGCCCGCAAAAAGGATCAGCGATGTTACGAGACCAGCGTTGAAGATAAAGCGAACGAGTTTCAAATCAGCCTTCCTTTTGTTTGGTTGCTACCATCATCCCGTCGGGATTAACGACGCGTCAAGGCCTAGGTCACAGTTCCCATTCGACAGGCTCTGCAATGCAGACAAGGACGGCGCGACCTAGACCCTCTAGACCGGGCGCGGGAAAATAACGAGTTTCGGTTTGATATGCTCGGGAACGCGGTCCTCGATGATCTCTCGGATCATTTTCGTCGTATAGCGGGCGGAAATGTGAATAAGCCCGATGCGCTCGGCTTTGATTTCTCCCAGGCGAGGAAGCAGTTCTTCAAAGTGGATATGGCCCCACTCCCGCGCGTTTTCGATCGATTTCTTTCCATCCCAGTATGTGACTTCCATCAGGAGAAGTTTCGAGTTCTTGGCTTGGTCGCCACCTGTACCGTCGAGAAAGTCGATGGTGGTATCGCCCGTAAACGAAACGAGGTTCTCTTCGATGATTTCGTCGAGTTCCGTGCCTTCGCGCCGTAGTGAACCGAGTTCGTGAGGCGAGAGTTTCGCGTACTGTGTCTTCAAGCGCTTACGGGTCTTAAAGATCGTGTAGCCTTGCGACGGAACTCGGTGATAGGTCGCAAATGTCCGTGCGAAAAAATCGCCCTTCAGTGGAATGCGTTCGCCTGGGTTGACGCCTTTAAAGTCAAAGGCGTACTCGAACTGGTCGATCTCATGCCAGATCGACATAATACGATTCAAAGGATCAATCGCTTCATGCGGCATGTAGATCACGGGACGTGGACGCTGCTGCATCGACTTTTGCGAAATCAGATACGGTAGCCCCGACGCGTGATCCATGTGCGCGTGCGTGAGAAGAATCGTGTTATAGGCGGTTTGATATGGAAGCCCTTGCGCGACATCGAAGAGGACGTCGGCTTCAGGCATCGCAATCGAAGTCGAGATACCCGCAACCGAGTATCCCACAAGTTTGATATCGCCGTGGATGAGGGGGTAACCCGTCGCCAAACTCATAGAGACCCACTCAGACGATGTGCGCTTAGAAGCGAGATCGCCATTTAGAGTGTTTTTCCACTGGCGAGAGCCGCCGACAAGACATCGTGTCCTAGCCACTGAACGGGTTTGGGGCATGTGAAACTGTCGTGAAACATAACATGGCCAGTTGAACGGAACACCTGCTCTGACAAAACCGCCGTGATGAGTTGCTTTTCATCTTTGTGGTGGGAGAAGAGGTGCGAGCTCGCCGCAAGCATCTTCTCCATTTGTGGCGCGGAGTTGTTCTGCGGCCATTTTTCGAAAACAGAGTGCGTGCGGATCAGTTCGCTTTCGATGTACTCGCGCGTGTAGGCCATGATGCCGTCAATCGTGACGTCTTCTTTCAAGAGCCCGAGACATTCTTTAAGAATGCCTTCAACACGTGCTTTCCCTTCGTTCGAGGGAGCCGTCTTTGCGACTTCGCGGAGCGCTCCAAGAAGCGGGTAGAGAGAGAGTTCCACTCCCAGAAAGATCGACGACGAGTTCGTGAGGATCTCTGGACAGTTGTAAACGCAGGCCTGAATGCCTTTTGCGTGAAACTCGGTCGCAATTCGCTCAAGGCTCATCTTCGCCCAGCCTTGAAAATAAGGCGTGTACGTTTGCCACTCGAAGTGATTTCCAACCATGACTTCCGTGCCGTGGTAGCCGTACGCGATATAACGAGACGAGCCTCCGGCTGAGGTGATTTCGTTTGCAAGCTCCGCCGTTTCTTCCACAAGGACGCGGAATGTCTCAGCCGTTACGTCCTCGAAATTCATAAGAGAAAAGCGGCCAAGAGCGGATTCAAACAACGCGGAAGAGGGAACGTGGCGATCGCCCGTACCTTTGAAAACGCGATTCATGACCGGCATGATGATTTTCGTGCGCGGCACGCCGCCGGCCATCGTATGACAGAAAATGATGTTGCGATCTTTCGGCAGGACTTTCTTGAGTTCGTTCACATAGGCGCGCACGGAATTGCGGAAACGCGCGCGGCCGCGTTCACGCGACTTTTCGATCATGCTAAAGTCAGCGGGCGCTTTTTCCCACTCGCCGAGTTTAACGCCCTCGAAAAATGAAACGGGAGTCGGGCCGCCTTCGAAGGCGGGTTCAAGGTCAAAGCCTGCTTCGAGAGGGATATTGATAAACGGCGTTTTTTGCAGCGCGAGTTCTTCGGCGTTGAGTGCGCGAAGTTTTCCCGCGTTTTCGCCGGAGGTATCGCGGCGGCCGACGGTCGAGCGAATGACGGTAAGACCGGCGCGCTCGGCTTCGTCGACGATCCCGTTGGCGTAGCCGCGGGCGAAGAGCTCGCCGAAAACCACCAAGACATCGCCTTTTTTGAAAGGGGCTGTCGGCGGGATCTCACGCATTGCTGGAAGATTCGCGGGAAGGTGAGATTTGTTGTTCGGCGCGCTCATACGGCTCTCCTCTGAAGAAGCTTTTAGCAGAAACTTTTGGCGTGAAACTTTTTAAACCCTAGAACGGTCCTGCATGCGCGCCGCATTAGGCAAGGGACAAATTTGGTCACTTGCAAGCTCAAGATACGTCGGTCAGAGATAGATCTTTTGGATGATATGGGCCGAGAGGCCTTGTTCTTCGATAACGCGTGCGGCGTGAGGCTTGCACGACTTGCACCGGCAGCAGATGACCGGAGTCATGCTGGAGCGAACCAGAGGAGAGAGTGTGTTGAACGTATTCGGTGAAAAACAGAGCGGTGAACACATCGGGATGCGTACGGGCGTTCTGGTTGCGTCGTCTTTTTTTGCGGTCGCTTTTTTGGCAGCCTGTGCGCCGGGAGACCCTAAGGGGAGCCCGATTCAAACCGCCCCCAAGACTGAAGTTCGAACATTCCTCGATTCCTGCTCCCTGAAAGCGAATCTTGGAAGCGAGTTTATGGCGTTTGCCGGCAAACCAGCCAAAGTCTGTCGCCTTGATAAAGAGGGAAAGCCGGTCGAGATGCAAATTCAACCGTCTTATCAGTCGGCTCGCTATAAAGGTCGCGTGGCGAT
This sequence comes from Bdellovibrionales bacterium, assembly GCA_034002335.1. Taxonomy (GTDB): domain Bacteria; phylum Bdellovibrionota; class Bdellovibrionia; order Bdellovibrionales; family JAMPXM01. The sequence goes on from JAVFAU010000070.1 coordinate 5,209, forward strand.
TCGTCAGAATGTCGTCGTGAATCTGGAACTCGCCAAGGATATTCAAAGTACCGAGAATCAGGATCGAGCGACGCTCGCGGCAACCTCGTTCTTGAACACGCACTGCGCCCCTCTTTTGCGTGAAGTGTTCAATCGTTCAGGCCTCGTCGCGGATGTTAAATTTCACGAAGCCGTTAAGCTCGACGCAGCTACGGTGGCGGCTGGATCAGAGGATACGGGGTCGAAAACCATCGACAAAACAGCTTCAGAGGCTCAAGACGCAGTTGCTCCTGAAGGAGAGAAGGTTCAGACAGAGTTTGAAAAACAGCTTCAAGCACTGGGGGCAAATAAGACCGCCGTCGTGCCGCAAGAAGAGTTATCTCTCGAATTCCTTCTTAATGTTGACGGCAACCTCGTTCTTAAGAACGAGTTATTTGGTGTTTCAAGTTGGCCGATTCTCGATAAGTCAGAAGAAGCCGCGGCGAAGATGGCTCGACAGGAATTCTGTTCCCAAGTGGTCAGTCGTATTGGCGAGAGCTTTGGTGCCGTGAAGGGACGAGACTGTGCGTCTCGTGAAAGCCTGCACGCCAAGCAGGCCGACGGATTGGGCGTGAGTCAAAAGTTAGCCTTGGATTTGAACGAAATTAAGTCGATCCTATCGCCCGTGTGTGTCGATGAGGCTTCAAATTGAGTCGTGTTTCGGGGCCAGTCATTGAGGGCCGCGACTATCTCATACGAGACGACGGTCGATGGGTTTTTACGGCTGAATATCACTTTGCACGCGGCGAGTGTTGCGGCTCGAAATGTCTTCATTGTCCGTATGGAAACGGCCCGGTCTCGGTAAACTCAGCCGGCAAACGCCCCGTACTCTCTCTCGTGCCTTCGTGGACAGAAACGTTGATCGTCGCGGGCGCAAACGTCGTCGGGCGCACGCGCTACTGCATTCATCCTCAGCAGGCGGTGGCGGAGATCGCGATCTTGGGCGGGACCAAAGCCCTATCGCCCGAGATCGCATCGAAATTAGAAGCTCTGTTAAAAATAGACGTGTCTCAAAATGAGACGGCTCTTAAGCCGATCGTGGTTTTGGATCGCGAAGAAAACCCGAAAGAGTATTTCGAGTTCTTTTCTCGCTACGATGTCGAAATCGTCGTGAGTCATGTTCATGATTTCCGGTCTTTGCATGACGACCTCGAGCGCTTAGCGCGCGTGTTTACGGGAAAGGCTGACGAGGCGGTCGCTCGGAGTCTCCAACACATGGCCAAAAGAGCTCTCAGGTTGGGAGCTTCAGAGAAAGCTTCCCTTGAGTCCTTTTTGAAATCGCGCGCGTGTTTAAAACAAGCGGTCGATCTGCCGGTAGATACGTCCAACGGCGCGTCTTTAGCGGCTTCTGGGACGACTTCTGGGACGACTTCTGGGACGACTTCTGGGACGACTTCTGGGACGACTTCTGGGACGACTTCTGGGACGACTTCTGGGACGACTTCTGGGACGACTTCTGGGACGCCTGTCATTTATGCGATATGGAAAGACCCCTTTATGTGTGCCGGCCAGGAGACTTGGATTGCGGAGACTCTGTCGTGTCGCCTGGGAATTGAGCGAAATCGAATTTGGTCGCCAGGGCCGAGCAAGTATCCAACCTTTAGAATTGATGAAGTTCCACAGGGGGCGATCTTGTTTTTGTCGAGTGAGCCCTATCCATTTCTTAAAAAATGGGAGGAACTGCTGACTCAGTTTCAAGCAGAGGTGCCGTTGCGCTTTTCTGTCGTCGCGTTGGTCGATGGTGAAGCTTTTAGTTGGTTTGGTGTACGGTCCATTCGTTTTATTGAAGATGAGCTCGGTCTGGTCGGAAAGTGTCACCGACTGTCACAGCAGTGACAGATAAATGCCCTGCCAAAATCCTAACCAATTCTTGAAAGAGCAATGATAACAAATACATAGCTTTGCCTTTTCAATGGTTTAGAAGCCGAAATTAAGAGAATGTTTCTTGAATGTCCGTAAGTAGCTCGATGTACAGAGCCAGATTGGCAGAGAGTAAGGGTATAGGGCATGCGCGGTAACATTCGCGAGAACGTTCGAAAACTTCTTTGGCTTTATGCGCGTGACAGTGCACATCACAGTGCAAATGAAGTCGCGCGCAAAACCGACTCATCAGATATCTCGCGCCTTGTTTTAATAGCTGTTTGTACGATGCTCCTCTTCGCGGCGGCGCCTTCGCAGGCTCAGTCTTCAAAAGCTAAATTCGATGTTTCAGACGATCTCTATACGGATTTCTTTAAAGAACCGGATTTGAAAGAGAAAGCATTAGAAGAGAGTTCCGAGGGCGCTTCTTCATGGCTTCGTTCGGAACGCACTCAGTTTCGTTATCGTCTGCGCTCGGGTTTTGATTCGTTCGCCAACGAGTACGAGCAATCACAGTATTTTGGTCTTCGTCTCGGGGGTGACTTCCGGATGCAGTTGATGGAGCCGCTTGTGTTCCGTCTAAAGGCGACCGCGGGGCTTTCTTCGGGTTATGCGCAATCGCGATTTGGCGATAGCGTGGGCGCGAGCGGTATCTATTTAAACGAAGCTCTATTGCGATACCAAGCGTGGGAAACTTCGTATTCACGCTTCAATATAGAAGGTGGAGCCGTCAGTCAGGAAGCTTTGAACGCGACCCTTTTGGTTGATCAACAGCCGTTTCCGGGAGTTCGACAGTCACTCTGGCTATGGCTTGATGGCGAAGGTCAAAAAGACAGCAAGTACCTGCTTCGTATCTGGGCGCAGCAGACGATTCCAACGTCTAAGACGCTTTCGACAAAAGCCGTCGAAACGGAACTTATGCCGACCTTTATGTCGGAGACGGTGGAGCTCGCTGTTTATCCGACAAAGCCTCTTTATATATCAGCGGCTGTCACTCATTACGCGTTCAACGATTTGCCGTCTTCGGTCGCTCTTGAGAGTGAGATTTATGGCAACACGACCGATGAAATCGGGCCGAGCACGTCTCGTTTTCGATATCGTTTTGATGGTGTCATGGCTTCCGGGCAGCTGGCCGTTAAGTTCGCACCGCGCTCGAGTGTGTTCTTAA
>JAVFAU010000071.1:0-8253 GCA_034002335.1 Bdellovibrionales bacterium
GAATGCTCTGATAAATGAGGGCGTTAAGGACCGCGCCGAGCACTCCACCTGAAACCGCCAAAACAACCCAAGAAACTGTCTTTAAATCTGGTGTCGTGCGGATAAACAGAAGCGGGTTGCGGAAAAAGCGGAACACAAGCTGCGGAAGCTGAAGAAGTTCGTTTGCTTGGCTCTTGGCCCCGTCAACAAGTTCGTGTGAAAGCTGTGCTGACACATCGATAATCGTTTCGGTCGAAGAGTCTGACTGAGAGTCGACCTTTTTGTCATCTGACGACATGACCCTATCGCATCATCGTAGATCGTATTCGGCAAGTGAAACCATGTGTTCGAGTGCGATGGCTTCTTTTTTAAAGCGATTCGGCTCTCGAGACGGGGAGAAGTAGGTAAAACGGATCGGTGAAGCGAGACGCTTGAGGTCGGGGCGGGCGAAGATGGGTAGAGGTGGCGGGGAGAGCTCGGTTTTTCGGTCGCGGGTTGGGGATTCGTCAAAGAGCGTGAGTGTGGCGATTTGGTTGTTTTTTGAATAAACGAGATCGTGGGCCGCTTCGCTTAAGCTTGGATGGGCGATCAGGTGAACGCGGGTCGAAAATGATTCAAGAGCCTTGGCGATCGCGAGGGTACCGAGTTTGTTTCGCTTCGCAAAGGCATGCGATGGGACCGTGATTTCTTGAACCTGGTATCCGTGCTCATACAAATAAAGTGGAAGGTCCGGAAAGTCCCCGTTTAATCGAAACAGCGATCGTGAGCGACCGAGAAAAACGATCGGGTAGCGGGTGAGAAGAACGTTGGGAGTCAGCTCCAAGTTTTGAAACCTCCGACGTCGCAATCTCGAAAGAAGAAGCTGGTAGCCGATAAGGCCGCCGATTGCGAAGACCGCGGCTGCGACGGCCCCGGTCGCCCACGAGGTTGCGCCCGAGAACATACCAGAAGCGGCATTTATCAGGGGGTCTGGCATTTAACAGCGCTCCTCAATCTAAAAATGAGTGTCGAGACGGATTGTGCCGTCGTAGCTCGCTCGATCAAGCGTGTCTGAAATCATGGCCGTGCGAGCGGAGAGATCGAGTCCAAGACTCAACCCGCGGGTGATGTAAAGGTCTCCACCCACGGTCAGGACGCTCGCCGGAGTTGTTTCTTCGAATGTTTTCGTGGGAGTTCGAATCGTCATATAGCGCGCGGAGAGTCCCGCTCCAGCGCGAAGACCAAACCCCGCACGTCGCGATTTCAAGAGAAGCTTAAGGTCGAATTCTTTGAGGCCGATCTTCGTGGTGTCGCTTTCTCCCGATCCGGCTTCGGAGAAGCTTCGAACGCTTCCCTCGGCGGCGAAACTTGGCCCGAGTATATCGATACCCAGGGTCGCTTGAACACCGCGTCCGGCCATGTGGGCCGAGTCGCCGCTTGGCAAAGAAATATTCTGGGTCATTTGAACGAACCCGACGCCGGCGTGGATCCAGACATTCTGAAAAGGATCGTTCGTTGCGAAGTTTGAGTTCGACAGAGTCGAGCGACCGCTCGGTGCGCGCGCTTCGGCTTTTCGTGCTTCGTGTTCATTCAATCGGGTTTTTCGTTGGAGATCTTCGACGATGGAGTCGTATCCGATGTAATCAGAATCCTCGTCGGGCGACATCGAAGATTGGGCCAAAGCGGGAAGTGAAAGAGCGGACAGGGCACAAAACGAAATGCCCAACAAACTTGAAAGCAGGATTTTAGCAGGCATGAAGGCTCCTCCTACTCTTAGACTAACACCGAAGCTTTGGCGGTGAGGGGCCTTGGTCGCGTTTCGCCTTTGAGTTCTGGACCCGGGTCGAGGTTACAGTTCCCAGCGACGCGAGCTAGAATGAATGGATATGACTCAGAAATGTTACTGCGCGTACTGCGGTTCTTCTCGCAAGGTTTATACAAAGGCTCACGTCTCGTTTCTCGATGTCGTACTCGCGGTTTTCATAGGGGTTTGTTTCATGGTTCCCCTTGCGGGAGGGTTTGATCCGCGCGGCATTGCAATCGGCGCCGTCTTTGTTGGAGTCGCCGAAATTTTCACGGTTCTCAGGCATCGGATGAGCATGAAATGCGGTCGTTGCGGGTTTGACCCCGTCGTGTACCGACGTTCGCGCGAAGATGCTGCACGCCTTGTTCGTGAGCACCTGGCGCGTCGTGCAAATGATCCGGCGACACTGCTCGCGGAACCGGTTGTTCCAGCTGGAGTGCGGGCGAAGCGAGAGCGTGAAAAGCGTCAGTTTCTTGAAGAAGCAGGCATGGACTCGCCGCAGCAGATGTGACGTAAATAGGGGAGTTTCGCTAGGCTCCCGCCCATGCGCGCTTTGGTTATTATCCCGACTTATAATGAATCAGAAAATATCGGACCTCTCCTCGATGAGGTCTTTCATGCTGTCGACGGTTCGGTCTCAGTTCTTGTCGTCGATGATAACTCACCCGATGGAACGGCAGACGTTGTATTGAAGGCCAAAGAGAAGGCCTATGGTGATCGCGTGCACCTGTTGTCTCGTGCCGGCAAGCAAGGGTTGGCGAAGGCCTATCTTGCTGGCTTCGCATGGGGACTCGAGCAGGGCTACGATGTGCTTGTCGAAATGGACGCGGATTTCTCGCATCGACCCGTCGATCTTGTGAAGCTGCTTGAAGCGATGGCGAAGGGAGCTGACTTCGCGGTCGGCTCTCGCTACGTCGAAGGTGGCGGAACCAAGAATTGGGGCCTTGGTCGCAAGATATTGAGTCGCGGCGGCAGCCTCTATAGCCGCACGATCTTGGGATACCCGCTCAACGATTGGACTGGCGGTTTCAACGCGTGGCGAGCGGAGACTCTGCGAACCATCGGCCTTGAGCGTATTAAATCAGAAGGCTACAGCTTCCAGATAGAACTTAAATACAGAAGCCTTCAGGAAAAGCTCAAAGGTGTCGAAGTGCCGATCTTGTTCGAAGACCGTCGTGTTGGTCAGAGCAAGATGAGTAGTCGAATTGTGTTCGAGGCGTTTGGCCGAGTATGGGGGATGCGATTCGGATGAGAGCAAGGATGTTGTCGAAAGCAGCCGTCCTGGCAGCCTTCGTCTTGCCGTTGAGCTTGTCTGACGCTGCGCTGGCCGTTGCGACGGCCAGAGCGACGGTCGGAACCAAGCGCAGTGTGCCGGAGCGCGCTCCGGCCACGGCGGCCCCCAAGCAGACCCCCAACCGCTCTTCCAATCGTGCGGTCGTTATCGCTCCCGAAACTCAGATTTACGCTCGGCCAGATCTCGATGCGCCCGTTATCGCGGTTGTCCGACAAGGAACGAAACTCCCGGTGTCTCGTGGAGTACGAGGAGAGTTCGCGAAGTTCCACCGCACGCGTGTGCAGGGGAAAATCGGTTGGGTTGTCACGATCGATGTTCGCTCCGAAAAAGAGGCCGAGAAACTCTTCGCTCAAGCAAAAGAGCAAGAATTGGGAAAGGGGCCTTTCGCGGAGGATAGCCAAACGCCCAAAGAACGGCGTGCGGCGGAACCGATGGTTTTCTCTCGTTCCCTTGGATTCACGTTGGGGATGTTGCGCTACCGTGAGGAACTTGGTGGGAAAACACAGAGCGCGGATCTTTTGACATACGGACTTAAAATGACGGGGCCTGACGTCTTGTTCACGGGGCCTCTTTTGGATTTCAATATCGCGTTTCACTACGGGGCTCCGAAGTATTACGAAGGACTCTCGGCGACCAAACCGAGCGGTTTTTTTATGTGGACGGATCTTCATCTTTTTTTTCCGGTGCGAATGCGTGAGGACTCTTTGATCGCAATCGGCGCTGGACCTGTTTTCGTGATCTCGAATGTGCAAACAACCGGCGCTGGTCGCGAGGGATGGCGTTTGAACGTCGGCGGCGCTGTCGAGCTTTCGGGTGGTTTGCGTTTTGGGGAATTTATTGTCCGCGCCGAAGGAAAGTATATTTTTGAGAACAAGTCGTATCCTCAGGCGCAACTCGTATTGCAGACGCTTTTTTAAGATGAAGGGGAGGCTCCGTGGAGCTTGAAGAGTCGAATCTACCAAAGCGCATTGTCGAACTTCAGTCGGATGTGGTCGATCAAATCGCAGCCGGCGAGGTGGTCGAGCGCCCCGCTCATCTTGTTAAAGAACTTGTCGAAAATTCGATTGATGCCGGTGCGACCGAAGTCGAAGTCGAGTTCGATCAAGGGGGTCGGTTTGTTCGCGTGACGGATAACGGTGCGGGTATTCTAAAAGACGATTTGGCGCGCGCGTTGGCGCGACACGCGACCAGTAAAATTCGCACGGCCGACGATATCTGGCGACTGCAATCATTTGGTTTCCGCGGCGAGGCCCTGGCTTCGATCGGCGCCGTCAGTCGTCTTGAGCTGATGTCGCGGCCAAAGGGAGAAAAAGTCGCGGCCAAAGTCGTTTCTGAGTTCGGTCGCATTGAACCCGTGCAACCGAGCGCTGGCAATCTTGGGACGACGGTTTTGATTCACGATCTTTTTGAAAACGTCCCGGCTCGTTTGAAATTCATGAAGTCCGAAACGGCCGAAGGATCTCAAATACGGGCCGTGGTGAAGGCCGCGGCAATGAGCCATCCCGGCGTCGGCTTTCGCCTTAAAGCCAAAGGGAAGGTCGACTTCTCGTTTCGTGCGGGCGAAACATTCCTCGAGCGTGCCCGATCGGTGACAGGAATTCACTTGCATGAGGCAAAAGGTGAGTACGAGGGGATTCGCGCTGAAATCGCATTCTCCGGTCCGCAGGACGTTTTGGGAAACTCAAAGGGCCTCTGGTTTTTCGTGCAAGATCGATGGATTCAAGACCGTTCGCTTCAGGCCGCGGTCATTGAGGCCTATCGCGGTCTTTTGATGCACGGAGAATATCCCTATGTCGTCGCCAAACTCTGGGTGCCAGACGGTGAAGTCGACGTGAATATTCACCCGACAAAGTCGGCGGTTAAGTTTAGAGAGCCCTCGCGCGCCTTCCGTGCGATCTCGCGCACGCTTCGAAGCGCTCTTGAAGAAGCGCCTTGGCTGACGGGGCAAACGCGTGGTTCCGCTCAAGCTTCGCCTGCGACGGCCAGCACGGGCGGAGCAAGAGCCGCGGTCGAATCGTTTTCGACCGCGTACGCGCAAAATGAAGTGGCGACGAGAAGACCTATGAAGGTCTCAGATTTCACGCGGCCATACAGTGCAAGCGCGCCGGTTGCGCGCGAAACTTCGGAGCCGCAGGTCAGTGATGCGGTTTTACACATGCGGTTTGATTCGGCTGAACTTGATTTGGTTCAGATCAAACAAAAATCCATACAACCGTCGACGCAGTCATCGATACAGTCCGCGCAAACAGCACCGATGCCGACGTCGCGAGAAGGTGTTTGGTCGCGTCTTCAGATACTCGGGCAAGCGGGACAAACCTATCTTGTTTGCCAAGATCACGATCGACTCGTATTCGTCGATCAACACGCGGCTCATGAACGCGTGGCTTACGAGCGTTTGATGAAGGCCTGGAAAGCCAAAGATGAAAGTGGTCGAATCGAAACGCAGGCTCTCTTGATTCCTCACCTTGTCGATTTGGAACCTGAACAAGCCGAGGCGGTTTTGACTCAGAGCCAGGAGCTTGCACGTATCGGGCTCACGATCGAGTCCATAGGTCCGCGCACAATTGGAATTTCTTCGATCCCAGCTATTTTGAAAGAGACCGTGGTCGAGAAAGCGTTAAAAGAATTGGCGCAAGCCGTGGTCGAGCGCGGTGGCAGTTTTGTTTTCGAAGAGCGTATCGGCGATGTTTTTGCGCGCATGGCATGCCACTCGGTCGTGCGGGCGGGCCAGGCGCTTTCGCACGAAGAAATGCGCGGGCTTCTTGAACAGATGGATGAGTTCCCGCTCTCAAGTTTTTGTCCGCATGGACGTCCGGTTTCGGTCGAGTATCCGTTTGCTCGGTTGGAGCGGGATTTTGGACGCATCGTCTAGGAGCGAGTGAGTTGGCTGATCTGAACCATAAACCGCAGCTTCTATTTGTCGTCGGTCCGACGGCTTCGGGAAAAACAGCACTCGCTGTTGAGATCGCCGAACGCATGGGGGCCGAGATTATATCGGCTGATAGTGTTCAAATTTATTCTGAACTTAAAATCGGTTCGGCTCGTCCTTCGGAAGAAGAGCTGAGTCGGGTGAAGCACCACTTGGTTGGTCACGTGTCGGTTGCGGCCGATTACACGGCTGGCGACTTCGAGCGCGAAGCGCGCGAGATTCTCGCTCGGAATCCGACGAAGTCGTATCTTGTGGTCGGAGGCAGCGGCTTTTACGTGCAGGCTCTTGAAAAGGGTATGTATCCGATCTTCAAGGCCGACGAAGGCGTGCGAAACGAGCTTGAGGCGCGAGCGGATAAGCTTGGTTTAGAAGGTTTGCATCGTGAGTTGGAAGAAAGGGACCCTGAGGCCGCAAGGAAGATTGCCCCTCAGGACCGCTACCGCATTATTCGCGCGCTTGAAATTTTGACGACGTTGGAGCCGGGACAGAAACTCTCGCAGGTGCGTGAGGGGTTTGAGCAAGCTCGTCGTTCTAAAGGGGAACGCTTTCCAGATCGTCTTGTGAGAACGTTGACGCTTCAGCTTGAGCGGGAGCGGCTTGAGCCACGCGTTCGTCTGCGCACGCGGAAAATGCTTCAAGCTGGGCTTGAGGCTGAGGTCGGTGAACTCGTGGGCAAGGGGTTTGGCGAGAGACCGGCTTTGCAATCGGTGGGGTATCGTGAAGTTTTGCAAAGTCGTCTTGGGACTTTAGAGGAAAGTCTTGAGGAGGCGATTGTTCGTGGAACTTTGCGCTTAGCGAAGAAGCAACGGACGTGGTTTGGGCGAACGGATGCCCTGGCTTCTTCGCTCAATAGCGCATCGTTTGATGCGGAACGCGATTTGGTCGCCGCAGTGAATTGGGCGATTTCGGCACCCGCCACCTGAAAGCCTCTTTCTCGAGGCCTTTTCTTGACTGATTCGCTGGCTTCCCCGATTCTCCCCGCATGAGGAGCATGACTGGCTACGGCCGTTCTAAAAAGCGAGGCGAGGTTGGCGAGGCCTGGGCTCGTTCCGTCAATGGCCGCTTTCTTGAGGTGCGCGTTCACTTGCCACGCGAATGGGCTGCGCTTGAACCTGAGCTTCGCTCACTTGCTCAGACCTATGTCGCTCGGGGAACGGTCGATCTTCACATCAATCGCTCGAAGACGGCTGAGAACGCCGTTCGCGTCGAGGTCGATGAATCCTTAGCCACGCAGTGGGCAAAGGCCTTGAACCAGTTGGCGAAGCTAACGAGTACGGAAGGCGGGGGCACACAAGATGTCTTCTCGGTCTTAGCTCGTGCGCCCGAAGTGATTCGAGTCGTTCATGAGACCGAGGTCTCGGAAGACGAGAAGGCCCGTGTTTTCGTGATCGCGCGCGAGGCGCTTGAGGCGCTGAAGAGCGAACGCGTGCGCGAGGGGAACGCGACTCGCGCCGAACTGATTCGTCTTTTGGATGCTCTTGATGAAGCTGTTTTAAAGGTCTCAGCGCTTGCGGCAACGGCGCCTGACGACCTTCGCGCCCGTTTGAAGGCGCGTCTTGAGAAGCTCGAGGCTTCGGGGCTTCAGCCTCCAGGTGCTGAAGATGCGAGATTTCATCAAGAAGTCGCGCTTCTTATTGACCGTGGCGATATCCAAGAGGAGATCGCCCGGCTCGCGGCTCATTTAAAAGTTTATCGTGATCTTGTGAGCGGTGATGGGGAGCAGGTCCAGAAGGCCGGGTCTATCGGTAAAACCCTCGACTTCTATGCGCAAGAGCTTCTCAGAGAGGTCAATACCGTTGGTTCGAAGAGCCAGACAGCGGAAATGACCAGACTTGTGGTCGAAGCGAAGACTCTCGTAGAAAAGATTCGAGAACAGGTTCAGAATGTCGAGTAACGTGAAAAAGAGCCGCATGATCATCGTCGCGGCACCAAGCGGTGCCGGCAAATCGAGCTTCGTCGAACGTATTACGGGCGAGATGCCGACTCTTGTCGATACCGTCACCTTCACAACGCGTTCGATGCGAGAAGGTGAATCCGAAGGGCAGCCTTACCATTTCGTCACGAGAGAGAAGTTCTTGGAACTCGTACGCGATGGTTTCTTTGTCGAGTGGGCCGAGGTTCATAAGAACCTCTACGGAACCCCTCTTCATCAGTTGGAAGATGCTTGGAAAGAAGGAAAAGCGGACATTAAGGATGTCGATGTCCAGGTGGCCGCCACGTTCAAAGCAAAGTACCCAGATGCGGCGCTCGTATTCATTTTTCCTCCAA
>JAVFAU010000072.1:0-8223 GCA_034002335.1 Bdellovibrionales bacterium
AAACTCCGGCCATGCCCTGAAGACCGACCCGAAAGCCCGAGATGACTTCATCAAAAATCAAAAGCGTGCCGTTTGCACGGCACAAGCTCGCGAGCTTTTTAATGAACTCTTCTCGTTGAATCAAAAGACCATAGTTCGCAGGCAAAGGCTCGACGATCACAGCCGCAAGATCGGACTTATGCCGCTGAAACGCGGCTTCGACCGAAGCTTCATCATCAAGGGACGCGACGATCGTTTCAGATGCGACTTGCGCCGAAACACCTGCGCTATCACTCGCTGTTTCCCCAGAAATCCCATCACCGCCTCCAGCCAGACCGCTTCCCGCTTTGACCAGAAGAGAATCTGCGTGACCGTGGTAACAACCATCAAACTTCAGGACTTTCGTGCGCCCTGTCGCCGCGCGCGCGACACGAAGAGCGCTCATCACCGCTTCGGTTCCGGAGCTTACGAAACGAAGTTTTTCGACCCAAGGAATACGACCCGAAATCCATTCCGCCAATTCCAATGAATACGGCTCACACGCGCCAAACGTCCACGCAAGATCGATTGTTTCGCGCACCGTCTCCGCGACATCCGGATCACGATGGCCAAGCAACAAGGGGCCAAAGCTTTGACAAAAATCGATGTAACGCTTGCCTTCGACAGACACGAGTTCCGCACCCTTGGCTTCTCGAAAGAAAATCGGTGTGCCACCGACGCTGCGAAATGCACGTACGGGCGAATGCACCCCACCCGGAGTCACGGCCATCGCACGGCGGAACAGATTTTCTGAGTGATCGAAGTTGCTAAGCGGCGACATGAGGATCCTCTTCACATTCGTTTTTCAAAAACGAGCTTTTTAAATTCGTCTTCGTTTAACACAATGGCATGCCGCTCGGCGACCTCTTCTTCGGCTTGCTTCGGGTCTAAACCTCTTTGAACTGCGGCCGCCAACAGCGCCGCCGCGACCGTTTTCGCGGTCTGTCCGGGACCAGTCGCATGATACGCCAGCGAAAGCTCGGGGCGAGCCTTTAAAGCCTCTCGAAACAACAGGCCGCTTTTCCAAAAAAAGAACTTCGCCGCCCCAGATTTCTCGAGCTCCTGTTCGACTTCAAGGCGTACGCGATACATTCCGACCGCCTCGTCTCGACCCACTGCCGCAGCTTCGTGCGTAAGCCTTGTCCACAGCACTTTTTCGCCAGCGAGGGTTTCAAGATCAGGAGACTCATCTTCCCCAAGCGACTCTGTCGTGCCGTGAACCCAAACTCCGCACGCGGCGAGCTTGCGCCAAGTCGCTAATCCCGCCGTCCAAACGACATGATCAGCTCCCCCTTGACGACCTTCATTCAGAATTTTTTCGCAAGCAGGTTGCCACGCTTCGGAACGAGCGACGAAAAAACCCATGCGTCCATTCACAAGACTTTGCAGGCGTGCGTTTAAAAACGAAATAGCCTCGGGCACGGCCTCACGCGCCTCTTCGGAAATACGCGAAACAAACACTTCATCTTCTGTTTGCGCCTTAGGCCAGACAAAACGACGTTTTTCTCCGGCCTGAACCGTGTTCAACACGAGTCCCGCATCGGTAAGTCCGCGTATGAATCGCACACGTCCATAAGGACGGTTTAGAATCGTCACTCCGATTTTTTGATGGCAACCACCACCGTGTTTGGCTAGTTCCGCGCGCTCTTCTTCCACACACGCACGATCTGTGGCGACATCGATTTTGCGACATAGCTCTAAAATATCGAGACGGTCCGATCGAACCTCGATCGCCAACGCACCTTGAGCCGCGGCAGTCGGGTTCACGCTCAGTGGCAAGACCATGAACATCGTCTTTGAAAGCGCGGCTCGCAAGCTCCTCACGCTTTCGTCAAACGGTGGCCCGTATTGATCGCTCGTGAGCAAGCGATCCAGAGCTGCTTTTGCGACGATCAAACCGTCCGGTTTTGCGTCCTCCGGCTCAACCAGTTTTCGCACGCGTGTCGCGATATTTCCTCGAACAGGTACGAACTCGACTTCAGGAGATTGGGCGTTTGAACCTTGAGATGCCGGCCAAGGAAGAGCCCATTTTAAAAAAGGAGCAAGATTATAGACTCTGCGCGGAGACGATGTCAGAACCCGAAAAGGCGCGCCGCCAGCGGAACGGCTCTTCACGCGTTCTTCCCACAAATCCCGGCGCACCAGAAGAACGTCACGCGCGTCGGCCCGCTTAAGGGTCGCTGCGATCACGGTTCCTTCGCGCTCTTGAATAGGAAGATCCTTCCACGAGTGTACAACCATATCGGCCGCACCACTACGAAGGTCGGCAACAAAGTCCTCGGTGAAAACACCTTTTTCAGGCATTTGCCAAAGAGGATCATCGGCGCGTTGATCACCAAGGGATGAACGAAACTGATACTGAATCTCGAGCTGACCTTCAAAACCAGCTTCTGAGTATGCGTTCTTGAGAGCTTTTCCGACCTCGAAAGCCTGAAGACGCGCGAGATCAGACTGCCTCGCCGCGATTTTCAGGACCATACGTCGTCCCATCCAAACGGTCGGTGCGTAGCACTTGCTTCGCGCATGGAAACTCTTTCGTGAATCATCTTACAAGCCTCATTCTTACGAATGACCGCGGCTTCTTTCGCGGTCTCGATGGACGAGAAAATTTCATCAAGAGACCGTAAACGCGACGACAGACATATAGGCTCGAGTCCATCATGTCGACTCTCACCGCGAAGATCGAGAATGAGATCGTAGCGAACACGATCTTTTGCCCAAGCCGCAATCTCGCGAGACGTCATCGGAGCCGCGACGATCAGAACACGCGCGGTACAAGGCACGGCACCGGAACGTCCAGATGTCGAAAGCTCCTCGGGTCCCTCATGAAGCGACCGGAAATCCACGAGACTTGCGACCGTGCGCCCGCCCTCATGCGAATCTTCCGAGCGCGCCATAAAACTTGCCTGCGCCTTCTCGGCATTGCGCGCATGAAGCGTCACACGACCGTCGTCCACTCCCGGCTTCAATACTTTTAAAAGCCACGGCAAAATCTCAGAAACCAGTTGCCCTGAGCCAAGGAACTCGATTTTAGGCTCTCGAAACTCGCGCACCTCGCGGCGAACCAGGCTTCCATACGACTGACTTCCAAGGTCGCGCAGGTGTGTTTCGCGAACAAGCTTCACATCTTCAATCAAAGCTTTGTGCCAATGACGAAGTGTCGCGGCAAACGCGACCTGCTCGCTCGAAGCGCCCTGCCTGGAAAAGCGATCGATGCAATTTTGAAAAGCCTCTTTGAACTGACCAAAGACCTCCGTCTCACCGACAAGAGGAGAATGAAGCCCGCACGCGATTTCCAGAATGCGCTCGTACGCGGCACGATCATCAAGCCATTCGCCGCCCGACCACTCGGGAAAATCCTCGGGCACCAACGCCAAAGAGCGCAAACAAGTCTGCCAATGAAAATAAGGCAACTCACGATACACGGGGCGACCACCGGCCGCAGCCCGCATTTGAATAACAGACCCCGCGCGCAATGCCGCCGCAATGGTTTCGCCGCTCGCTTGATGGTATAACTTCAGCCGCATAACTCCGAACATAGATGACAAGGTAACGAGAAAGTCGCTCTCAAGTGTCACGGAAGTGTCACGAGCTTCGTTTTATCGAGGCTACGAGGTGTACTTTGAGACAGTTTTTGCTCATCTTTTCAACATACAGATCGACAAACGGGCGATGATACCCGGTCTGCATTTCAAACAAAACAAACTCGGCATAAATGCCGCACAAATAGCGGCGATCTCGAATTGAGACAAAAGTCTTCGCCCATTGTGACCGATAGATAATCCTGATGGGGCAACGAGCAGCAAAGTCAAAGTCGGCCGCAAACATGAGTATTCTGAGTCTCGCGGACTCAGTGCTTGATCACAAACAAACGCAAAATGGCGCCGTCGCGCAGCCGGTCGCTCACGAAATTTCTCATGACGAACAATCCCCGTGGACGGCGCTCGAAGCGCTCAACGCGGCTGTTTGGCGACTTGATTTGCGATCAGGCCGCACCGAAATGTCGCCCGAGGCCCGCCGCGCGTTTGAAGACGTCTTTAATGTCGATCCACAATGTTTAGAAGAAGGTCGCTTCGGCTTTGCAAGTCATGCCCATCCGGATGATCGCGATCGCCTGCTCGCTCTTCTCGCCGCCGGAATGGAAAAGCCGTTTCGCACGCACTTTCGAGTCGTCGACCGCGATGGCGCGCAACGCTGGGTTCAACTTAAGGTCTCGCGCCTTTTCGCTAAAAAATCCGAGCCCGAAGAACTGCAACCCATTGGCGACTCTCTTTATTTTTTGGCGGAAAACGACACCGAGGAAAAAGCTGAAACCGAACGACAAAAGCGCGTCTTCGCCGATCGAATTCTTTCGAGCTTGTTCGGTCAAAACCTCAGCGCACTTGCCCCCGAAGAGTTCAGCTCGCTCACGTTGATGGCGAAAATCTCTGAAAAGTGGGAAGCCATTATCCTTGAAAAAGGAATTCGCTGGATGGGAGCCGACCTTGCGCCCCTTGGCCCCGCGTCCGTCATTGAAGGTTCAGAGCCGCTCTTGATACTCATGATGGATTCCGTTTTCGAAAACGCGATCGACGCGGCTCTTGCCTCGACGGAACAAACTCAACCGTGGATTCGTTTTGAATTCTTCGAAGACACCGATTCCGTCTTCTTTGCGCTCACCGACTCTGGTCCGGGCGTACCGATCGTTCATCGCGGACAGATTTTCGAGCCCTTCTTTTCGACACAACCAGAAGCCGCTTCAGGCTTAGGTCTGACACTCGCTCGCTCGGCCGCCGAATGGCATGGCGGCACGCTTCGTCTCGATCATTTTTCCAAGAACACGCGCTTTGTTGCGCAGATTCCCAAGCAATTCAGAAAAAAGCTCGACTAACCTAAAGCCTACGGCCAAGGCGGAATGTACGCGAGCACCTTCTCGAACCCCGGGCGAGAGCGCTCGATGCGCATACCCCAGTAACCAAAGTAGTTTCCAGCATTTTTTCGCAAGAATATGCCACCCATGCCCGCAAACTCCACGCCGGCGTATTGCTCAAAATGGCGCGTGTAAGCGCCGATCACGCGCGGCTGATCGAGATAACCCGACCAAGCAGTTCGTCGGCCGCGATTGGTAACGAAGTCGGCGATACGCAAGCCGCCCTCGGGCAAAATCAAAACATCAAAACTAAACGCTTGTCGACTCAGTACAGACGACGGCAGCAACGCCAGGAAGTCGGTTACGAACTTTTGTGCGGCGAGTGTTTCTTCGCTCGAAACTCGCCCGCTTCTCACCCAGAAGTTCGGACTCGCATCTTCCAACACACGCCCCTCGTAGCTGTGAACACGCACTTCGCGCCAACCAACACGCTCTCCCGCTTGTACGCCACCCGTAACTTTCGCGGAAGCGATGACATCTTCTTGAAGCACGATGGCTTCGCCGCTGGCGATGTCGTCTAAGACCGTGCTGCGCACCGGCTTTCTTCGATGCTCAGGTCGATAAAGAAAAGTACCGGGCTTCAGCAGCTCCGAAACAAAAGCATCCGTCTCCTTAAAAAGACCACGTCCCGTTTCACGAGGTGCCACGCCGACGGCTGGCCTTGCGACAAACCCGGCCGGGAACGCTTTGAACAAACCCGCCTCGATTTTGTCTCCATCGGAAACCAGGCGTCCTTGCGCATCGACATAACCACCCTTCACAAGAAAGTCGCGAAGCCCCACCGTGCGCACCAAATAACGAAGCGTCGCCTCTTCGCCGATTTCACGCTTTACCGTTTCGTAAAAAAGCAGCTTATCCGAGAGAAGTCCGGTCGCACGCGAGGAGTCGACGAGCTGCTTTGAATAAACAGCTTGTAACCAACGAGCCTTCGAAATCGCAACCGGCACCTCGATCTTCACCGCCCCCTCGGGAGTACGCAGTCTCGGCGCACGACCTTTGAGATCACGCAAAATGCGCGTCACCCGCTCTTCAACAAAACCAGAAGGACTCATAGGTTTCACGGGCGCTTTGTTTTCAGACACAACCGCCTTGGTTGAGGCTGTTCGAGCGCCTCGTCGACCTTTTTCTTGAGCGACGGCATCTGTGCTCATTCCCAAAGTCGCCGCCAGCAACACAGTTAAAGCCAGCATGGCAAAACCAACAGATCGCTTTATCACGAAGCCACCTCTTTTCGGATCTTCCGTTCAGTGTTCCATGAGTGTTCTAAAAGCGCCAATTTTCGTCATTGAACCGTGCGTCGCGGGTCACTCTTTGCAACACGACTTAATTCAGGCCCCGCCTATTTTCATTTCAGCCCAATCTCGGCCTGGTCCCAAGCTTGCTCCTTTCTTGATCAGTCCGAATAGGACTGGAAAGAGAGTTAGCGTCATGGCTTATTTCGGAGCGTGCCCACGTTGTAACAATCAACTGCACACCGGTATCATCAGCGGCAACATCAAAGCCGGCGGTTTGGCCGTCTGTTCTGGTTGCGGATGGTACGAGAGCCATAGCCAAGCAAAGGCTCGTATTAAAACAGAAAATCAAGCGATCGGCCTGATGGCAGCGGTCACTGTTACGATCCTGGCTCTTTCAGCGCACATGCTGACTTGGGGCACCCACTCCATGACGGTTCCTTTTTTAAAGGTCGGCCAATGGACGGGAATGCTTTCGACTCAAGGGTATCATCAGCTGGCTTCGATCTGCACGGATCTCGGCAAGCTCCCTTGCGCGACCGGCGCCTACATCGAGAACTTCCGCAAAAATGGCGACAACGAGTCGCTACAGAAGCTTGCTCGTTTGCAATTGCGCGCGCAAGACACGCAAGGTGCGATGACGACGTTCTCAGCTTATTTTAAGAACGTCGATACACTTCGCGCCAGTCGCCCAGGCGTCATCGCAAACGGCGACGCCGCTCTTTTGTACGGCCAGCTTCTTGAGCAAAACGGACAAGACTCGGAAGCCATGCGTATGTTCGAACTGTCGATCGCGGCTCGCTCTGAAAGCCTCCCGATCGCAGCGACAGGCGCCATCGTTCGTATCATGATGAAGCAAGGCCGCTACGAAGAAGCACGTGAACGCCTCGTTCAATTTCACGAAAGTGCAGGTAACGCGAAAGGCTACCTGAACACCGAGCTTTCTCAAATCGAACAGGCGATCAAACTCTACAAAGATCAATCGAAGTCCAAACGCGGTTAATCTCAAGGCGCGAGAAATTCTCGTTTTGAGACGTCAACGGAATCGTCGACACCCGTCAGGAATTAAACACTTTGTTTCGCAATCATCGCACTTTCACGGGGTCTCACTCTGAGACCTCTATGATTCCATGCACTTAGCCTTGTTGGCCGCCCCCTTGCTCTACTCATTATCACTATGAGAAAGAGCTTTTATACCCTACATAAAGTATCAGGCTTAGCCCTCACGATGTTCGCGCTCGTTTCCGCAAACGAGAACCGTGCCTTCTCGCGCGAGCATAGCCTTGCCGCCGACCTCGCCACCGACTCTCGTGAGCGGCACGATCTTCATGTGAACGATTCCTCAAACTTCGCTCTTGAACGGTTTCTTCGCGAAGAAATCGCCGGTCGCATTGAACGCGTCAACGGTCGCTCGTGGGAGACGACCGAGCGTCTGACATTCACTCGCGATCTCTCGCAAGCGATTACAGATGCTTCGGTCGAGTTCGAATTGGACCCGTTTCTTCTTCTCGCGATGATCGAAACCGAGAGTCGCTATAACAAGAACGCTATCGGTGGCCACGGTGAACTTGGCCTCATGCAAATTAAACCCTCGACAGCACGCTGGATCACGCCCGTTACAGATGCGAACTGGAACTGCGATCTTCACGAAGTGCGTTGCAACGTGATGACATCCGCACGCTACGTTCGCTATATCAAAGACCGCATTCAAGATAACAAATTGAAACGTGAAGACTTTCACGTGCTGAAAACCGAAAAAGCGATTCGTATTCACACGCTTCGTTCCTACAACCTAGGTCCAGCTCGCGCGAATCGCCAACCTGCAAACCTCGAGAACCCGGCATCCGAGATTCTTCCGTACGCGGCAAAAATCACGGCTCGGGCCGAGCAGTTCAAGACTCGCTTCGAAACGAACACGACCACGACCACGCGCTCAGAGACCCAAATCGCGATGTCCCACTAATCTCATGGGAGATGTCGACCGAAGAAGCCCTGCGCCGCACACACGCCTTTCTTGCGACTGGAACACAGTTCCGGCTCGGGTCCCTTGTCACGGAAAGCCCG
>JAVFAU010000073.1:0-8174 GCA_034002335.1 Bdellovibrionales bacterium
GGCTTCCGCTCTCGGCACGTAAATGCACTCGATTCCATCAAGACGAATCGGCTCCTCACCATCCAGGTCCAACTCCAAGGTCGGGTCGGTATGAGTACCCACCAAAAGATAGTCGCCAGGTCCAGCAACATCTTTAGCCTTTACATTCTCAATCGAAACATTGAGAGCGCGGCTAGTTACGTCGCAAAATTCGCGAAACTTCTCTTCTCGGGCAGCCTGGGTCTGTTCCTTGGCAAAGCGTAGAATCACAGAGCACCTTCAATCTGTCTGTTGCTGTTAAAAAAGGTTTTCCAATGAATTAGTGCATAGCAACCGTCTCGAGCAAGCTTTCAACTCATGTATTCGGCCTCCACAAAGAATAAATTCGGCACTTGCCTAGTAATTCCGCGCACCCCATAATGAAGGAGGATGTACTCGCCCGGCGTTCTCTTATTTTTTTTAAACTGAAGGTCTAAACTGAAGGCCTGGGGCATCTTGAATGTTGAAGTGTATTCTGATCACAAACGACACTCGAGCGGCCATCCAGATACATGGCTGGTTTCGGCTACTTGCAAATGAGCCCTACCTCGAAATCCATAACCAACTCGCGAGTTTTGAAAAAAAATACGAGCACTCCCTGTCGTCAAATGACCTGCTCGTAGACGCGCCCCCTGCACCAAATGAGCAAAAAGGTGAGCCCGAACCAAGCGAAGGCTCCGACACCGCGGCCCTTAAGACCGCCCTTGAGGCTGAAGCCCGCATTTCTCCCATCAGACTGCTCATCGTCGATCTCGATGTGCTCGACAAAGCGCCGCTGCAGTGGCTCCTCGACACCAAAGAAAAGCTCACGAAGCAGGGGCATATTTCCGGAGCCATCCCCTTCCACCTGCTGCTGCTCGGGTACGACGATCCTCAATTAAAGCCCGAACGGTTTCGGCACGACGCGATCGATGACATGGTTCTAAAACCTCTCGACCAACAGCTTCTTCTGCAAAAAATCGAACTTCTTCTGGCGGAACAACCGGATTCTGAACCGACGTTTCTTTTCCGCGCTCCCGCCGAAGAAACTGTCGAGATCGGAAAAGATACGATCGTCGACGAAGTCGCCGATTTCGCGATTTCAATTCGCAACCCCGCGCCGATTGCCCATGGCGTTTTCGCGCATATTCATTCCTCCATTTTCGGCTCAACGGTAAATGAGAGTCGCATACAAGGACGCTGTTACGCCTCCATTGCGCATCCGCAATACGAAGGCCTCTGGCTCGTGCGCTTCTCGCTTTTTGGTTTGTCCAACCAACAGCTTGCCGAGGTTCGAAAGTTCGTACGTAGCCGCCAGGTTCCCACCCGTTCTCGTCTCTCAGCCGCCAACCGCGCCCCAGCGAGCGGCAAAAGCGACTTGTTGCCTCCACGACACCGCCTCGCGGTTATCGATCTCAATCGCGACTTCCTGGAACAAGCGAAATCGACGATCGAAGAAAACTTCGATCGCACCGCCGTCACGCTTTTTCCTTCGTACACACGCCTCCTTGCAAATCTCGCCAAACTCTCGGACCAAACGAATGCTCAAGGCGCTCCCGCGGATGAAAACCATAGCGGCGTGGAAAGCGAAAACGGGATTCCCGGCGGAAGACTGTCTCTTGTTATCGAAGAAGGTTCGTATTCGCTCTTAAGGTTCGAGCCTCCCATTGCGCTGACCGAAACTTTTCTCGGCAAGCCCATTAAGGAATGGTTGGACAAACCGAAAGAGTGGCTGCAATCCATTCCGGAGGCAGATCAAGAAGATCTCCAAGAGTTCCTCGAGTACACCTCGACCGGCTCATCCGGAGTCACAGGCCTACGCCTGCTTGATTCCAAAGGTCAGCCTGTCTACGCCGAGGCGAAGGGGCGCTTTATCCAAAGCTCCGACCCTGAAACACCATCGACCCTTCATCTTGAACTCGTAAAAATAGATCAAGCCGCATGGCTTGATCTTAACCGCTTTTCGGCAAAGAGCGCGGCGCCCGACGAGTTTCGTTTCGACGCGATCATCATCGACGGAAGTCTGATTCGAACCGATGTCCAAGGCTGGCTCACCGGCCTGCAAACAGCACTCGTCAACGCCAAGGTGCTTTCGAGCAAAGACGAGCTTCCCAAAATTTTCGTCATGGCCTCGGAAGAATCGAACGTCAAAGTGTCGTCTTTCATGCATAAGGCGATCTCAGATTTTATCTACAAGCCGCTTGATCGCAAATTGCTTACGGACAAGATCGCGGTCGCCCTACCCGACTTGATGCGCCTGACTCTTCCCGAAACATCTCCATTCGTCCCTTGTGAAATCACGGCCCAAATCTGCAAGTCCGTGCTCATGGAGGAACTCGCCGAGTTCGGCCTGACCATTCGTCACCCGACCCCTATCAAGCCTCGCGTTTTCATGCGTTTCTTCTCGCCACTTCTCGGAGAAGCGCTTGAGGGCGTTTTAGCGCGATGCACGTCTTCGCAAGCGGGAACAAACGAGAACCCTCTCTATCGATGTCATTTCGTGTTTTTTGGCTGCACCGACGAGCTTCACAAAAGAATTCGCAACTGGATTCGCGAAGACTACGTTCATAAAAAAGAAGCGACCGAATAAAAAAAGACGACGGCTCCCACCGTCGTCTTTTTCCCTCAGGCAATGTCATTCACGGCCAGTGTCATTACCAGTCAGGCCCGCTACGAGGAGAACCCGCTTCTCCTCGCGCTCCGTCTTCAGGACGACTTCATGAGACCTGCGGTCCATCGGCCGATCGAGTTGAGGACGCTTGTGTCCGCACCTTCGAACGCGACACCGTAACGCTTCTTCTCCTCGCTCCATACGACTTTACCCGCGACTTTGATCTCTTCCTTGCCGTCTGGGCTCTGAATCGTCATAGAGACGACTCCGCCATTTTCGAGCCATGCACTTGGGTCGTTCGCGCAGCTCGGATCCGTCGCCATCTGCAATCCGCCCATCGAGATCGAACTGACGTGCCCCGTAAGCTCACGGTCGCCCACCATCATCTTCACTTGCGATGCGATCTGATAACGAGGGAATCGACGACGCGCCTTGCCCGTCTGAGCCGAACGTAGACTAAGTGCGATCAAGATCGGTGTCGCAAACAAAAGTAACAATCCAAAGAAGGCGACATTCCTTTGCGGACCACTCGGACCGCGGGCATCGTCGATCAGTGTTTTTACCAATCCGCAGCCCGCGCCGCCCGCAGCACCTTCACTCGCCACGCTACGATAGACGTTCTCAAACGCCGGCTGATTCGTATTGCCCGTCGTACCTTGAGCGAGAACAATCGACTTGTACGCGTTCATGCGAGCGCGCGTTACCGTTTTTGTCTGAAGGCTTGGAATCGGTTCCGCACCCGCGAAAATCAATTCCTTAATTTGGTGAGCCGATAAGTCGGGATTTTCCCGAAGCATCATAGCCGCTAGACCCGCTACAAACGGAGTCGCCATCGAGGTTCCACTCAAACGACCATACCGCTGATTCGGCAAACTGCTCCAGATACTCGTACCAGGTGCGCCCATGTGCACGCTATGCGAGCCGTAGTTCGAGTACACGGCAAGGGAATCCATGTCCGTCGTCGCCGCAACCGAGATAACCGAAGGAATCTGGTAGCCCGCTGGGTAAGTCGGAGACACGTCATTATTTAAAGCGCTATTACCCGCCGCCGCGACAAACGCCACGCGCTTTGAGTAAGAATACGAAATCGCAGTAGCCAGAGCGTTCGAAAAGCCGCCGCCACCCCATGAGTTATTGAGCACCTTGGCTCCGTTGTTCACGGCGTAGTAGATCGCCTTCACGGCATCCGATGTCGTGCCCATTCCCTCCGAATCAAGAAACTTAAGCGGCATAATTTGAATCTTGGCGGGCTGAACTGGCCAAGCCAAAATATCTTGCGTTGTCCCTAGAACAATACCCGCGACGTGCGTTCCGTGGCCATCATCATCAAGAGGATGCCCGTTGCCCGCAACGAAGTTCCAACCATACACATCGTCGATGAAACCATTCCCGTCATCATCGATGCCGTTTCCGGGAATCTCGCCTTTGTTGATCCAAATCGATCCCGAATCGCGCAAGAACTCGTGATTGATATCAACACCCGTGTCGATGATGGCTACGATAGGCGCCTCGTCGGTTGCCGAGAGAACACTCCAAGCCTTCTTCGCATCGATCGGTGAACCCGTTTGCGCCAACGTGCCGTAAGAAGAACTGCTCGCCTGATTCGCCGCCGAAGCTCTTGCCTCGTTAAACGAAATCACGGCCTCTTCGCCAAAGCGGCCGGGCGTCCTCAATATATAGTTGGGTTCCGCAAACTCGACATCTGGATCTTGCCGCAGCTCTTGAAGCACGGCTTCCATTTCGCTCACGGCTTCCGAGTCTTCCGCGCTCGCGGAACTGATCACTCCGACCGACGAAGCCTTCGCGCCGTCACCCCGAGGCTTGGGCTTCACCTTGGATTTGAACTGAAAGTGGTGAAGATTAATTCCGGACCACGATCCCTTTAAGGTCATGGACCTCTCGGAAACGGACTTCCCAATGAAGGCTTGCGAACGCATGGCCTTCGCGCTTCCCCGCAATTTAACAATCACTTCGCCCGGCACATACTCAACAGGCTGCGGAGGAGCGGGCTCCTGAGCCAAAACCTCGACTGCTCCGAATAAGACACAAACCACAGCGATAGTCGTGACCATCGCAGCGCCTGCTGTTTCAAAACGCCGAATCATCGTTACACCGCCCCCGACGTGAGACAAAAAATAACCGTTCACCCCTCTACTATCGGCCGGTCGAATTTACCGCTGAAGGTCTAGCTCGATTGTCTCAAAGTGAAACAGGACCTCGGATTCGAACTGTTACAGGCCGATACGAAACCATGTGGTTTTCCAGTTTTTTCTTGACCAAACTGACGAGAAGTTCGGCGGTTCGTTTGATTTCTTCGCACCTCGCAATGCCTCTCGCGATCGCAATCAGCAGCGCACTCGTATTGCTACCAACTAACTTCGCTTTCGCTCAGGCCGCGCTCGCTCCTGAAGACTGTCCGCCCTCGCTCAACCAAGCCCTGAACCCCGGTCGCCTGGACATCATTCAACAATTCAGCTGCGAGCTCGTTCGCCACGACGAGCAATGCTCACGATTCAAACTAAAAGAAGAAGATGCGCGCAAGTGCACGAAGGATGCGTCTTCCGACACCATGACCGCGGTCTCCGCCGCGGTGAACTGCGGCGCTCTCACGCTCGCGGCGGGAACGTCGACCCTTGGCGCGCTCCGGCCGGGTTTCATTGCACGCCTCTCCCCGTCTCTGCTCGCCGGGCTTGGACGTTTTGCGACAGGGCTTAATCTCGTCGCAATTCCCTTTACGGCTTACAGCCTAGGTTCGTTCGCCTACGAAGCCTTGGAAGTTCAACAGCAGTGCTACGAGAACGTGGAACTCAAGCGCAATGTCCTTGAAGCGCAAAAGCGTCTCCAAAAACTTGCGATCGAAAAAATGCGACCGCATCTTCCCGAATCGGAGCTTCGCCTTCTGGTTTTTCCGGAAGCCTACCTCACTCAAGACTTCATCGATCAACTTCCATGCTCGCGACTCAACGAGATTCTCGAAGCTCAACGAAAAAAACTCGACCCGGCCATCGGAAAACTCATGGCCCGAGGCCTTCTTAAAACTGATCCGCGCAAAGACTTACCGATAAACGAGGAACAGCGCGAGATTCTTTCGGAACTCGCGGCCATTTACCCTTGCCTCTCCGCCGCCCGCCAAGCCGACATCGTGTGTGCCGCCGGAAACATCGCACTGTTTGGGAAAGCCCTGACCGACACCGGCCACATGTCGTCCATCCGAACGGCCGCGCGCGAAGCCGCTCCTCCGCATGTCGCCAAACTTCCAGAAACGAAAACCACGACCGCCGCGGCACCACGAGTTGTCGAAACTCCGGCGCTTCTCAACTATTCCGCCATTCAACGACCGAAGTTTGACGGACTCAAACAGGATCTCCCCGATATCAAAGATCCCGTGAAATTCGTCGAGGACTTCGAGAACACGCGTCGCCTCTGGAACGCTCAGCATCCGAACAATCTTAACAACTTTCCAGTTCCCAACATGCACGAAGGCGCCAAAGAAATGCGCCTTCTTTTATCGCGCATCGACCGGCCTCCTCAAAACCGTCTCGCGGCTCAAAAAATCATTCAAGAATTGAATGAACTCGAAGCGAAGGGCTACCCCTACCGGGATTCCGTACACGGAATCTACGAAGCCTCAGCTCTGATCGCAATGCGCCACCCTCGCCCCTTCACTGTCTTCTATGATTCGAAGCGATTGACCGATTTCGCAGACGAACTTCCTCCCGAGGTCGGCTCGCGTGTTCGCAATCTCGCGCAGAAGTACAGACTTTACGAAGAGGCTCCGGATGACTTTGTTCATACCAAACCTCACTTCTCGATCTACATGAACGAAGTCTCCAAGTTTCAAAAGGAGGCCATGGAAGAAATCAAAAAATTCTATGCAACACCGGCCGGGCAGAGTTTCCGCAAAAAACTTGATCCAGATTCCGAAAATGGTCGGATTTTCGGAGACGCGGACCTCTCCACATTCGAACGAACTTACATCAAACGAGAAATCTCGCTTCAGGAACTGCGGCAAGATATCCTACGCAAAGACCGCAGCGATAACGATGAAGTTCTCCGCAACGAAATTCTGATTCCGACCCGTCGTTCGCAATCAATTGAAGGCCTCGCTGAGAGCTACATGGTCGGAATCTCCCCCATAGAGATCACAGAACGGGCACGATTCGCCGATGGCTTCTGGATGAGCTCGCGCAACTTCCTTGATCACGACATCGCGCACATCGTGGTTGCGCGCGACAATCCTTTTAATAAGAGAATTCTCAATTTACCTCTTCAAGAACGCATGAATATCCTGCGGGATCTCGATCAATTACCCAGCCAAAGAAGCCGCGACCTCGCCCGCTTCACGCTGTTTCAAACGAATCATGAATTCGGCGATCAGTCACAGTTCTCCCGGGCCCGCGCCTCCCTCGGTCACGTTCGAGACGAATACAAGAACGTCACAGGCAGCGAAATCAGCCGCGCCGAAGCCGAATGGATGCTCAAATGGTTCCAAGAGACCGTCACCCGCCGTATCGACGGCGCCGTTCCACGGTAGTTCCACACTCAAAGAGTGACACTTTCCGGCTCATGACCCGGTACAAATTGCCTGTATTCCAACCTGACGGTGGCATGTCTCGTGAATTCTCAATGGGTTGGAGAGGTGATTTATGAGATCTTTAGCTCGACACACTATCTGGGCTCTGGGCTTACCGTTGATCTTGGTATCGATGGTCCTCGTAGGTTGTGGTTCAAACGAAAACAATCGCGGCCCCGTTGTCGTCAATCCAATCACACCAAGCGTGCCCGACGTTATCCCGCCCGGCACGACCATGAATAACTTCGTGGGAGCACTTTCGATTCACGATCGCAAGACGTTCGAGATGTTCCTTCAAAACACGGTTCGTTGCGATCCGTATAGCTCGGGACCGAACTGGGGTATCGAGTTCGGCAACCTCGCTTGCAGCACATACTCTGAAGATGGCTTTATGGTCATCAGTATCCCCGCTACGAGCGGAACAACGCTGCCCGCAACGGCGAACATCACAATCGGCGCAGGCGCCGATGAACCTGGTCGTCCCAACAAAAAATGGTGGTTCACGACACACGTTCACCAAGTCGGCGGCAGTATGCAGCTCGCAATGGCAAACGAAAACCGTGGTTTCACCGGTACAGCTGTCGGTTCGACCTTGTTTCCTGGAAACTTCCGCTTCGTAACAATCGGACTTCCCGGCAACTCGTACAGCCTTCAGGTTACGTTACACTACAACGGTTTGCCTTTCGCGACCGGCCAACTGACACTTCGTTAAAAATAGGGGTCGCTTCGCTTTCCGTGCGGAACGACCCTTGACTTCACTCTCACTTTTCTAAGACCTTAATGCGCATGACGACTATCGTGCGCTGTCCTCAGTGCGGCACCTCAACCGAATTCTCTCCCCAGAATCAGTTTCGTCCTTTTTGCTCCGAGCGCTGTCGCCTCATCGATCTCGGCCAGTGGGCCGACGGTTCCTACAAAGTTCCCGTCCCTCCAGACGAGATGACTCCTCAAGAATTGATCGAGTTTGAAGCTGAACTCAATCGTGAGATCGGG
>JAVFAU010000074.1:0-8064 GCA_034002335.1 Bdellovibrionales bacterium
CCGTTGACCTGATAGCCGATCCACACAGATCAGGCCCCACATAAAACCGTCTCTGTATTTCTCCGATTTAGACACCTTGGAAAGAGACTCAACTCAACGCATAAAGAGCTGATGAAAGGGACGCTTTCGAAAATTGCTTCAGAAAGTAAAAATAAGACGCTCTATTTGAATAAGGACTGGCGCTCTCCAAGCCAAAAACTTGTCGAGGCTATGAAAGGGAAGGGGTTTACGGCTGAGGAATTGATCGAAAGAAATCTGACTTTGTATCTCGCTGCCTGCGTGAATGCCCACCGGGCACCTGTTGGTTCAAAGATCGAGAGGTTCTGTAAGACGATTCTAGGTATGGAAAATAGCACGCGCCAGGAGAAGCACTTTCATGCTCTCGGCACCTGGCCGGAACTTCGAAACTATATTCTGGAGCGGCTTGGGCTCGAGCGAATCATCGATTTTGACGACAAACAAGCTCGTAAGCGATCGAAAACGAGGAAAGTTTCTCTAGATATCCTCGATCCTCGGCATATTCTCGACCACAAAAGACGAGAGCGATTTAGCAACAAAGTTCGCTCCGATCTGATCATGCTTCAGCGTCTTCGCCTTCGCGGTGGAAGAGGTGATCAACCCGTCATCAATGGTATTTTTGAGCGAGTGGCAACTGCCTACGCAGAAGCTTTTGGGCAGGATCTTATTTGGCAAGAATACGCGGCGCAAAAGCCAAGTCGTATTTTGAAGAAACTGGAATTGGGGGCGAGTCTACATGCGCACAATGCCCGGGCAATTAAGGAGGTCGCTGTGCAGACTGGGGGTGATGTAAAAAAACGTAGTGCAGTTACGTCACGCTTTCTTACGCCCGGCAATCCCATGGTTCTTGTCCTTACCAATATCTGTACGGTAGGTGTTGATCTTCATGAGTATTGTTGGGACGTGGTTCATTATACACCGAGCTGGACGCCTCACGATCTTGAACAAAAAACGGGTAGAATTGATCGCCCGCGGAACAAGAAAGAGCTGATGAAGCGTTTTGCCGTCGCCTCTTACAAGGTTGCGCATAAAATTCGAGTACATCATTTGGTTTGGCCATTTACCTATGACGAGCGTGTGTTGAGTCGAGTCCATCTGAGGTCGCAGTTCTCAGAACGTCTCCTGAGCGTAAAGAGCCAAGCTGCAATTGAGGAGCATGTTGCCGATCGGAGTGAGGTAAAGATTGAAGCGTTCAAACCCCTCGATCTTGCTCCGCGCTGAACTAGAAGTAAGCGAAAATGGCGGCCCCGGCAGGATTTGAACCTGCGACCCTCTGCTTAGAAGGCAGATGCTCTATCCAGCTGAGCTACGGGACCCCTTCTTTTGGTTTACCCAAAAGAGGAGGGGGCCGCAAGACTATCATTTGGGCAAATATCGGACTTCGATACGGGTTCCAGCGGGCGGAGGGCTGTCGAAGATGAGTCTTCTGCCCTCGACTCTCCAAGCTATGTCGAGGGGAGGGGTCGTGGTTACTTCGACCGTTTTAGGATCTGGCTCGTGGCTGAGATCGAATCCGGAGACCTGTTTTCTGACATCTTGAGAGATGGAGCTTAGGTTTTTTCCGTAGTCGGCGTCGCAGATCGAGTAGGTGCGGCCACCTGTGAGGCCCGCGAGATTGTAGACCTGCTGGCCGTATTCCCCCACCCCTGAATCCGCACGTTGAGCGGCCCGGCATGTCGAGTCTCGCGGTTGAATAATGATTCCGTGGACGATGAGACGCTTTGTATTGCCGAACACCGCGCCGAAGTGATTCACGACATCCGTTGGCCGTGTCATCGACGGATCTGTTCCCGTACTCATTTCGTCTTCATCCGAAAGAACGACGACGGCGAGATCGACTCCCTGGCGAAAGAACCCGGCGTTTTCAAGATTGCGCTCGTTCACGGACATCACGATGGCTTTGAGCGGTTGTTCGATGCTCGAAGGGCAATACGGAAACGACGTGCGGCGACCGCAGTCGATGGTTTCGTCGCGCTGAATGGTGTTGAAGAAGAGTTGCTCCGCATTGGGCGTTTTCGGTGTCAGAATTTTCGTATTGGAACCTTTGTATACGACAAGGCGGCCATCTGTGGCCCAGCCTGAACCGCGCGGTCCCGAGACGTCGGTGGTCGTGATGCCGATCTGATAGTCGAGATCTTGAATCGCTGAGATGAAGTTTCCGAAGCGTTGGCCGAGCTTTCGTTGCTTGCTCTCCATGGAGCCTGAGTTGTCGTCGACAAAAAGAATATCGATTTTGTTTGCGACCTCACTTTGGTTGAAGAACTCACTGACCCGTCGATCAGGTGTCGGCTGAGGAGTTGGCACCGGCGTGGGTACGGGTGTCGGTTCCGGTGTTGGAACCGGTGTCGGCTGAGGAGTCGGCACGGGTGTGGGCTCAGGTGTTGGTTCAGGCGTGGGTTTGGGAGTTGGCTCTGGGGTCGGCTCAGGTGTTGGAGCGGGAGTTGGCGCCGGAGTCGGTGTCGGTGAAACGAGTGGCGCTTCTTTTTGCTCGGGTGTTTTGATGGCTTCAAACCCCATGGGGGCGCAGCCTGAGAGCAAGATGTCTGTTGAAAGAGCGACTGTGAAAGGAACAAGGAACGAGATCGTAAGTTTACGCATCTCTTTAGTGTCTATTTTTTGAGCTGCATTCGCGAGTGTCTTGAAGTCCAGGGAGTTTTTTCAAGTACCGAGTGCTCCCGCACCCAACCTCTTGTCGGTTCACACGCGACGTTTGTCTAACTCACATTTGTCCAATTCACTTCAGCAGAAAGCGATTGGTGACGGTAAAATCACCGCGTTCCGCCGCGACTTGAGTCATGTCCATGTAAGGATCATGTTCGAAAAATAGATAGGCGTTTTCTTTGACGGCCTGATCGAGAAGCTTCGCTTTTTCTTCGATGAGATCCAGCGGTCTTAGGTCGTAACCCATCACCCACGGAAGACGAACATGAGATGATGTGGGAATCACATCTCCGCAATAGTAAAGCGTCGTTTTGCCGTCGGAGATTCGAACGTACTGCTGTCCTTCCGTATGGCCATCGGAGACACCGACCGAAATTGAAGGCAGAAGGTTTGAAACGGGACCTTCGAGGATTCGAAGAACTCCTGCGCGTTCGAGCGGCTCGAAGTTTGCGGCGTAGTAACTTGCGCGTTCGCGGCGATTCGGATTTCTTGCGATCTCGAGATTTCGTTTTTGAATGTAGTAGGTGGCCTTTTCAAACGTCGGGACGAGTGCGGTGCCATTCCACTTCGTCGCACCGCCGGCGTGATCGAAGTGAAGATGGGTGAGAACGACGTCGGTGATATCCGATGTGTTGAGGCCGAGTTTTGCGAGCGAAGCCTCGAGTGAGGTTTGGCCGCGATCAATGGCATACATCTCGGCGAACTTGGGCCCTAGTTTTTCGCCGTACTTTTCTACGAAGTCGCCGCCGATTCCCGTGTCGATGAGTACGACTCGATTCGACGAGACAAGAAGAAGCGTGCGCGCCTCCATGGCGATTCGATTGGAATCATCGGCGGGATTCGACTTCGCCCAGAGGACTTTGGGAACTGTGCCGAACATGGCGCCGCCATCGAGACCGAAGAGGCCCGTTGGCGCCGCATGAACGCGGTATTCGCCGATCGTGAGAGTGATTTCTTGTAGTGCCGAAGCGTGGGGGTTGGGTAAATCACGAAAGGAAGAATGGGCTTGTGTGCTCATGGTGTCCCCGCATCGTTGTTTTGATCTTCACGAAAGGCGTTCGGATTAATGCTCGTGACCCACTCGCGATAGTGCTCGTAGATCAGTTCGATGGGCGCTGGCGGGTGCACGGGGCCGATATGAATGGTGAGAGGCCCTGGAACGGCGAAGATGCGCCCCTTCGGCCATAGTTCCCCGTTGCCCTCGAGATATAAGAAGAGCAGAGGTGTCGTCGTCTTTTCACTAAACAAACTCACTCCGCGTTTAAACTGGCCGATGAAGCCGTCTTTTGAACGAGTGCCTTCGGGGAAGATGATGAGCCAGATGGCCTCGAGCCTTGAGAGCAACGAGAGGCAGAGTTCGACGGCTTCGCCTTTTTTGTCTTTGCGATCGATGGGAATCGCTCCGAGGCAGTGCTTGGAGAAAAACGTGAAGAGCGCATTTGAGAAAAAGTAATCTTTCGCCGCCGCGATATAGAGATCGAGCCAGTAGCGAAAAGGAATGGCCGCCGCGATTGAAACCGCATCGAGGTGACTTGCGTGGTTCGCGATCACGAGGAGCTTTGGATAGTTTCGGCGGACCTCATGAAAATCGCCGACGACTTTCAGGCGAATGTAGAAACGGAAAAACCAATACTTAAGCAATAGCGACCAGAGCGAGCGGAAAATCAGGCTCGTGAGATCGTAGTGGCGCGTAAAAAGCGGCAAGTGCTTTAGGTAAGAAGGTAGTTTCGTCCACTGGTCGTTATCGTAATCCCAATCTTTCACGATTCAAACCTTGTTAGAGCGCGGCGTGGGTTTCGAGGTACCACATCACGTAATAAAAAATCGGCGCGACGAAGATAAGGCGATCAAGCACCGAGAGAAAATCGCCGCGCCCGATAATGAAAACGCCGACATCTTTGATGCCGAGGTCGCGGCGAATGACCGAGAGAACAAGGTCGCCGAGGCTTCCACCTAAAACAGCGGCGAGACCTGACGCGACCCAAAACGGCTCGGAGCGTTCAGGAAGAAGATGGCGAAGACTGAACGCCAGGAAAATAGTAAGTGGTGCCGCGATCGCGAACGCTTCCCAGTTTCGACGGGGAGTGATGCGCGAGAACATTTTGTGCTTTCCAAAAAAACGCGAGATCGCGAGCGAAAGATTGTCGAAGACTTCCGTCAGAATCGTGATGTGGATGGCCAGGTAGGCGCCATGGTTAAGCTTGAGGATCCAACCCATGTGCAGAAACGACCAGCCGAGGAACATGAAGGCCATGAGGGTGAGAGCCAGATATTGGATCATCTGCTTGTGCGAGTTGCGCACGATCGGAATCAAGCAGATCAAGCCGAAGAAGATCATCGGCATGAGGTTAAAGAGCTCGCGATTGCCTTCGTAGATGGCGTAGCAGAGCGCGATGCTGCCGACATACGACGCCCACACAAAGTACGAGCGGTGGAACATGCCCGTGAGCTGAAAGAAAATTTTAAGTCCCGTGATCGAAATCAATGCCAAACCGACCAATGCCCACGGCCAAGGCGCCGCCAGCAGCGCAAAGAGAATCGGAGTTGCGATGAGCCAGCTAACAAGACTCGCCCAGCCCGCTTGAGCATGAGTGTTGCGGTTTCGTAAAAAGAAGAACAAGACCGTGAGCGCGATGAGCACTCCCATCACGATGGCAAAGGTTTCGTGATAGACGGGGTCTTTCCATGTTTGCCACATAACTAGATTTCCTAGGGTCGTTCGATTCCTAAATCTTTCATCTTCTTATACATACTCGAACGGGAAATGCCTATGCGTTCGGCGGCTAAGTCGATATCTGGAGAAATTCTCAGCGCTTCGCGTAGGATTTTGGCCTCATATCGCGCCAAAAGCTCCGTAAGACCGATTGACAAGTCGATTTCCTCCCCGTTTGTCGGGAATCCCGAGGAACGCGGTAGACAAGCTTCGACATCTTCGGCGCGAATCAAAGGGAGCGGTGCATGCAGACTGAGCTGTTCACAGACTCGTTTAAGTTCTCGCACATTGCCGCTCCAGTGATGTTTTGCGAGCGCGTGAATGGCGTCTTCGGCCAGCGTCTTGTTGCGCCGAGGCTTTTCGAGATCAAGAAAGTGCCGAGCCAAGGCTTCGATATCTTCTTTTCTTTCGCGCAGTGGCGGTAAGAAAAGTCTGCGACCACTGATGCGCCATAAAAGATCTTCGCGGAACTCGCCTGTTGCGACCATTTCCGAAAGCGAGCGATTCGTGGCTACGATGACTCGAGCGTTGACGCGAATTGTTTCGCGACCGCCCACGCGCCTGATTTCACCGGACTCGAGAAAGCGCAGCAGCTTTGCTTGGCTGTTAAGAGGCAGTGCCTCGATCTCGTCGAGAAAAAGATCTCCGCCGTGCGCGGCTTCCGTGAGGCCGATTTTGTTTTGATCGGCTCCCGTGAACGCGCCTTTGACGTGTCCAAAGAACTCGGACTCAAAGACGGTCTCAGGAATGGCTCCAAGATTGACCCGGATGAAGGGGCGTGGAGAGGCTGTCTTTTCTTGTTCGTGCAAGAGCCAGGCGGCGACCTCTTTGCCTGTGCCCGATTCGCCCTCGATCAGGATTGGCCCCGGTTCGCCACGAAGATCGGCGATGATGCGTGTGACGCCGTTTGAAGCCTCGGAACTTCCAATCCATCTCGCTTCTCGCTTGATGTGAGGTTGCGCGGCCAAGCCGCCGGCGGAAGGATCGAAGTTCTGAAGGGCCATTTCTCTGAGAAGAATCAGCGCTTCGATTTTTTCGAGCATCAGGGCGAGTTCTTCGGTCCCGATGGGTTTGGCGAGAAAGCGAGAAGCTCCTGACTTGAGTCCTTGCTCCATCAGGTTTCTGTCAAAATCTCCAGACATCGCGATGATCTCGAGATGTGGGTCAATCGCTCGAATTTTGCGTATGACGGCAAGGCCTTCGGCTTGGTCCATGTTCGCAGTAAGGTGCATATCGACCATGGCGGCCGAGAACCTCTGGTCGTTGAAAGTCGGTGTGATTTTAAGGACTTCGTCGAGACTCGAAGCCGCCGTGAGCGACCAGTTGGAGGGAAGGGCGAGACGAAGAGAAGCGATAATCAGATCGTCGTCGTCGACGACAAAGAGACGTCGTTTTAGCGGTGCGTTAGTCACCAGAGCTCCTTTGAAAAAATGGGCGCGCCGTTCTCTAGAGTATTCAGTGTCTTATGACTATGTCATCATGCGGTTATGCAAGCACGACGGAAAAAAATAGTACTACTCGAAGCCATCCACCCGGGAGCGAAAGAGGCTCTTGAAGCCGAAGGACACCATGTCGAGCTATTGGCTCACTCTCCTTCGGGAGAAGAGTTGGATCGAGTTTTGTCGGGAGCTTCGGTCGTCGGTATTCGTTCGAAAACACGGCTCACGGCAGAGGTGCTGGCGCGCCATCCGCAAATCGAGCTGATCGGGTGTTTTTGCATCGGAACGGATCAAGTCGACACCAAAAAAGCGAATGCGCAGGGAGTTCCCGTTTTTAACGCCCCTCACTCAAACACACGTAGTGTGGCTGAGCTGGTTATTGCTGAGATCGTCGCTCTCTCCCGTCAGCTGGGCGATCGCAACAGCAACGCTCACAAGGGTGTTTGGACAAAGTCGGCCGATGGAGCTCACGAAGTTCGTGGAAAAACGCTTGGTATCGTGGGGTACGGTCATATCGGAAGCCAGGCGAGTGTGTTGGCCGAGGCTTTCGGGATGCGCGTTGTTTTTTACGATGTCGTAAAAAAACTTCCGATGGGAAACTCGCAGGCGAGTGCCTCGTTGAGCGAGCTGCTGCGGGTATCGGATTTTGTCAGTCTGCACGTCCCCGATACCGCGGGCACGCGTCTGATGATCGGAGCAAAGCAATTGGAACTTATGAAAGACGGCGCGGCTCTGATCAACGCAAGTCGTGGGTCCGTGGTCGACATTGAGGCGTTGGCGAACGCGATTCGAGCGAAAAAGCTCTCGGGCGCGGCGATTGACGTTTTCCCGGAAGAGCCGGCGAGCAATAAAGAAAAGTTCGAGAGTCCGCTTCAGGGGCTGCCGAACGTGATTCTGACGCCTCATATCGGCGGCAGTACGCTTGAGGCTCAAGAGTCGATTGGTTTGGAGGTCGCGCAGAGTATTTTAAAGTACCTCTCGCGTGGAACCACGTCGGGCGCGGTGAACTTTCCGCAGGTCGATTTACAGTTTATCGCGGGCTCCACGGACGTGCCTCGTCGTCGCATTATGAACGTGCATCGCAATGTGCCTGGCGTTCTTGGCGAAATTAACTCGATCGTCTCGGATCTCGGTGCCAATATTCAGGCTCAAGGCTTGGCGACGGATAGTCAGATTGGCTATCTCGTGATGGATGTGGAAAGTGTCGAGGCCGATGAATTTGTCGCGCGAATT
>JAVFAU010000075.1:0-7992 GCA_034002335.1 Bdellovibrionales bacterium
TGATCGTAGGGAAGTCGGGGCAAGAAGGGGGACTTAACCTTATGACGATTTTAGGGCCTAACCATGCCTTCGGACTTACTGGAAACGGGGCGAAGTGGGGCCTAAATCTCGTCCTGAAACTCGGAGCTTTTTCAGGGTGTTTGTAATTGGAACATAGGCGGTCTTTGAGGGTTTAAAAATTTAGTCGGGCTCATCAAAACGCCCCTTGCCGACCTTAAAGCCGTTGCTACCATTATCTGTACAACAACCAATCTCTCCATTGTGAGGGGGAAAAATGAAAGCATTCAATACGGTCATGGCTCTTGTCGCTTCTTTGATGATGACGTCTGCAGCGTTCGCTCACGAGCACGCAGATCACTCTTCGGCACCGGCTGCGAACGAAGCGAAAGCTCCGGCGCCGAAAGCAGAAGGCAAAAAAGCAAAAAAGAGCGCGAAGAAAAGCGTAAAGAAGAGCAAGAAAGTTACGACTGAAGAGCAAACAGAAATGGTAGCTCCTGAAGCAGCGGAATCAGCTCCTGCTGATAGCCTGTAATTTTAGAGTTAGCGAGGCACCGAGGCCTTGATGACCTCGATGCCTCGGCATCGTTATTCGGCGTAAAATAGAATTTCACCTTCGCGAATGAGACGTCCAAGGGCGCCCTTGGTATCGTCGGACCGACAACCACGAATGGTCTTATCCGCCTCGCGATCTTTCTGAATCAGAATAGAGTAAGGATGTTGGCACTCTTCGAAAGAAGTTTGTTGAACAGGTACGCTCTGTGCGTACTCGTGAACCTTATTGGCGAAAGAGACGTATTTTTCTTTGGCGATTTTCTTCTCTTCGATCACCTTTTCATTCACGAGGCTGCGTACTTTAAAAAGATCGTCGGGACGGCTTTTGATTTCGAATGTGTATTGATTGTGACCCAAGGTGTACTGAATGATAATCGCATTCTGCAATTGAGTGGTGGTGTCGTTTTCTTGCAAGAACGGCTTTGATGGCGGTGTCGCGCATGAGATGCCGAAAACCGAAGTGAGACCGAATGAGAGAGCTAAAAGAAGGGCGTGAGGCTGTTTCATTGGGAGTCTCCTTGTCGAAGAGAGTCGAGGGAGAACCGGCAGTAAGAGGAAGCGGTTTCCATCGAGCTAGAGGTTCGGGCGCGGCATTCGAGGACGTTTCGTAAAGATGGGTTTGAGCCATAGAGATCGCGAATGCGTATTTCCGGATGAGGATAGGGGCCGTGATCTATGGAGTCCATCGCAGCCGTTGAATCATCGCAGAGGTCTCGAATGGCGTTGCTTGCCGCAAGCGCCTTTTCTTCGATTGAGTAGGCTTGGCCGAAGTGTTCAATGGCCTTGGCGAGGATATGGCTTCCAAGCCAATCCGAAAATGCTTCCGAGACCTTGTCGCCCTCGCCGCATTTTGCTTCGTTTGGTTGAAGCCAGTTTTGTTCGACAAAACAGTCCGTCAATCTGCTGTAGGCAGGGAATGCGAATGGCTCTTTCTTGAGTTCGCACGGGTCGATGGTGTGGGCGAGTTCGTGAGCCAAAGTGAAGATGATATTGTACTGCGATGTCGTTGAAAGAAAGTAGCCTCCGCCAATTCGTACCCTCAAAACTCCCTTTGGGGTTCGTTCGTAGTAGATTTCGCTTTTCGTAAGAAGATCCGATACATCGGCGTAAGAGGAAGCCGATACTGGAAGATCAAGTTGAACCCGTTGCACGCGCGCAAGGAGGGTTTGCTTTTCTTGGTCCGAAAAAATGCCCGCGGGTTGAGACTCGATAAAGGCGAGAAGGGCTTTACGCACCCACTCAAAGTTCTTCGTAAAATACTCGCGACGCTCCGTCGTGTAGATGCGAGAAACGAGTTCGCCTTCGATTTGCTCCGTGGTCCAGCCGGGATTGCTTTTTACGATCCGTCGCAGAACTCTCAGCGCGCGCATTTCCCCTTGGTAGTCGAGCGACGCTTGTCCCGTTGGGTCGGCGGGCAGGTTTGGAAGACAGATTGCTTTAAGGCTATCGCGACAAAAAAGTTCTTGTGTCGAGCTCTTGTCTGGAGCCGGCGACTCGGTCGTGGGAGCCCGTTCGGGCATGGGGTCGGGTGTTGCGACCGACTCAGTTTGAACGACATCGGAATTTGAGAAGAGTCTGTTTTGAAGAGACAGAAATAGCGCCAAGATGGCGACTGTGGTCAGCGCAATCGGTAATACGGGGCGAGACCTGAGTTTCATGTCCTCATCGTACTATATTCGCTGGATGAGAAAAAATGATTACGGCAGCGCCCCGGCCCTAATTACTTCGTGCAGGTCACGCCGTAAAGCACCGCTGGCATCATCGTGCTTCCGCCTTTTTGGTACGACGTCTCAAAAATCCCCTTTTGATTGAAGCTTCCGCCGCTGTTGACTTCAACGGTCGCACCGTAGCGATCTTCGGGTTCGAGAACGATTTTGACCTGAACGTCGTTGTCCACGATCGTTGCGATGAAAGGGATGCCGCGAATCACGGCGTCGAGACGAAACGATCTGCCGTCTGGCATGGCTTCTCCCGACATTTCAACCGGCGGGGAGACTAGGCCTGCGGCCATGTTTTGAAAGAGCGCATAACACTTTGGCGCTGGTGGTTGAACAGGTGTCGTTTGAGAAGCCGCTGAGAGGGAAATCAAGAGTAGAGGGAGTGTGAATGCCGCCTTCATGAGGCCTCCATTAGTTAAGTTCATTATTACTTATGAAGAAATGCTAATTCGAGTCAAAGCACGACTAAAGAACATAGGGGGCTGGGTGATTTTTATACGAGAAGTCTTGCTAGACTTGTGTTCATCGCGTGGAGTTCTTGAAGATATTGTTTCTGGGCGTTTTTCCAAAATCCTATTTTTTTAAGCAGAGGAGCAGGATGAAGAGCTTAAGCGAAAGTCAGTTGAATGTGTTGCGAACCCTGGTCGCTTTGGCGCATGTCGATGGCAAAGCCTGCGAAGCTGAGCGATCGTTTATTCGTGAAAAACTGAATAAGCTCAAAGCCTCTCCCGAGCAGATCGCCCTTATTCGCGGGGACCTCGAGACTCCGCGGGCGCCCGACGAGTTCTTTGCGAGAATCACTGATCTGCACGAGCGAGCAAGGCTTTTGTATTTGGCGCGCCTCTTGTTCTTTAAAGACGCCGAATTCTGCGATTATGAAAAAATGGTGATGGATCGGTTTGAAAAAGAACACATGTCGAAAGTCGATCTTGCCGCGGCCATCGTGAAGATCGAAGAAATTGAAAAGAAAAT
This sequence comes from Bdellovibrionales bacterium, assembly GCA_034002335.1. Lineage (GTDB taxonomy): Bacteria > Bdellovibrionota > Bdellovibrionia > Bdellovibrionales > JAMPXM01. Next base: position 3,243 of record JAVFAU010000075.1, read on the forward strand.
TCGCGCGCAAGAACGGGAAGCTCCCAGTTCGGTAAAGGGGTCTCTTGTTTTTCGTCTCTTTCAGGAAGCATTCAGAGATTTCTTGTACGATTAAAAGCTATCGTTCGCGAGGTCAGAAGCGAGCGTGCTTAACGGAATCTGGCGGTAGACACCGAACATGCCGCCGCTGAAATCGGCTTGGTCGATGCGCTTTGCCGGTACGAGCAAGTATCGTTCACCTGGAATTACGAACGCGCCAAGTTCGTGGAACTTCCAGCTGGCGTATCCGCTTTCTTGCTTTAGGGCATCGCTATGAATAAAACTATCGATATAATATCGAACGCTCGAGACCGTGAGGCGATTCAGGTAATCGAGGTCAAAGATAAGTCCTTTGTGCTCAAGAACAACGTGATAGCGCCACATTTCGGAGGCGTTTACAAACGGTGTTCTCCGTGAGTTCGGCGGGCGTACGAAGCCCTTGTCTGGTTCTCGAAGCCACCCGCCCAAACGAGTGATGTACAAAACACGAAACGCCTCTGGGGGCGGTGGCGTTAGCCCTTGAGCGATATGATGAGAACTAAGGGTGTGGTAGAGGCGAACGACGTTAGATTGGCATTTTTCCGGGCAATAGAGGCCTTGAGCAAGAGGGCTCGCTTCAAGTGAGTAGAAGGCTTTTTTTTGTCAGCTCACGGGTCTGAACATCCAAAAAAATGTCCATGCATACCTGGGTTTCGCCGACCCTCGGGGACAAGAGGATTACGAGGAGTGCCGCAAGAGTTCCAAGCAAGCGCCTTGAGCAAAGGCGACCGGTGAACTTCTTGATGTGTGCAGGTAATATACAGTTCATGTATTTCCGTAAGAGTCATTTGAGCGAGAGATCTGGTGCGGACGTTTAAAACATATTACGAGTGTGCTGCGGGCCGGTTACGCGGTGTGTATGCTATCTAGATACGATACGGAAATGCAGGATCCGTGCTCGTGTTAGAGTCTTGCCAAGAAGGGCAGATAAGAGCAGGCTAACTGGGCTGTGTATGAAATTTTACTTTTTGTCGTTTCTATTCTTGCGGGTTTCGTAGGGTCCATTCTCGGTATTGGCGGCGGCATGATTGTCGTACCGTTCCTGACGCTCGCACTTGGTGTCGACATTCGTTACGCGGTTGCCGCAAGCTTGATTTCGATTGTGGCGACGTCATCAGGAGCCGCCGCGAGCTTTCTGCGCGATCGACTTACGAATGTCCGAGTCGCTATTTTCCTAAGCGTCGGAACGGTTTTCGGGGCTATCACCGGATTCCTCATTTCAAGTTGGATCAATTCGTCTGTGCTGTATCTCGTGTTTGGCGGTTTCTTGGTATTCTCCATTGTCATGATGTTTCGACGGCGTGAAGACATTCGTGCGCAGAGCGATCATCCGTGGTCGCGGCGCTTGAAGCTAGCGGGTGAGGCTCCAAACGCGATCGGAAAGCTTGAAAGTTACAACGTCGACCACGTTCCGCTCGGACTCTTTTGGATGTATTTTGCGGGAATTCTTTCGGCACTGCTCGGTATTGGGAGTGGGGTTTTGAAAGTTCTCGCCATGGACGGGGCGATGAAGCTTCCGATCAAAGTTTCATCTGCGACATCGAATTTCATGATTGGCGTGACGGCCACGGCAAGTGCGGGGGCGTATTTTGTGAAAGGCGATGTTCATCCTGAAATCGCCGCCCCGGTCGCGGTCGGAATTCTGATGGGATCATGGGTTGGTGCGCGAGTCATGGTGCGTATGAAACCGATTGTCATCCGAAGACTCTTTATTGTGCTGTTGTCGATCGTCGCGTTGCAGATGATTAAAAAGGGACTTGGTTTATGAAACAGAATGGATCAATCGAAGTCGCAACCGCGAAGGTGCTGAAGTTCGGAGTTCTTATCGCCGGAGCTTTGCTGTTGCTAGGGTGGCTTACTCAAATTCGTTTTTCAGAGAATGTGTTCTTAAGCTTTCAAAGCTATGACTCTTCAAATTTTGTCGGCTCGCTTCAAGAAGCGTGGTCTTCGGGGCAGTGGGGAGTTTTGGTTTCATATTTGGGGCTCGCGGTTCTCATTAGTTTGCCTATGGTGAGAGTGATCATGACGGGCCGAGTGTTCTTGCGCGACAAAGAGTACCTCATGGTCGCGAGTGTTGCTCTTGTTGTGATCGGCCTTATTCTTGGAGTGTCGCTCGGATTCGGTTTCGATCACTAATTACCGCGACATCAACAAGTCTTAACAATCTAGACCGAAGCTTCGTGTTTTGGTTTTGTCTTTTACATTCGAGCCGATGATCGTCGACATTAAAGAGATGCCGCGATGGTTTGTTCGGATGCTATTTATCATGTTTGTGATGACTGTTTTGAATCTGAAACCGGTTCACGCAAATATTATTGGCAACGACACGCAGAACTTTAACCCCATCCCGAGCGGAATCGATTTCACGAGTGTTCACAGCAGTGAAACTTTGAAAGAAGGCATCTTCAATTCAAGCTTCATAATCAATCGTGCTCGCAATACGCTTCCCACAACGCGTGATGCGTTTGGAATCGAGGTTGTGACCTGCCGGGAGTTTTGCTACCACTTACAATGTTAAAAATCAGCTTCGAAATGCGAGTTCGCAGCAGCAAATTCCTACGAACTGTTCGGCTGCTCAAGTGCTTGAATATAGCGTGATGCAAGACCGTTTCGTGTGTGTGAACATCGCGGTGGCAAGTACTCAAGTCACGGGCTTGGGCGGAGCGGCCGCGCTCGACGTCGGAACCGGAGCAGGAACCGTCGCCGCCGGAAATGATTCGCGTATCACGGGTGCTCTGCAAGGAGCCGGTACGGCTGCGGGAGATCTTGGTGGAACGTGGGCAAACCCGACGGTTACGAGAATTCGAGACGTCGCGGTCTCCGCAACGGCTCCTGGTCCAAATCAAGTTTTAAAATACAGTTCGGTGACGTCAAGTTGGGAACCCGCGACGGATTCTAACAGTGGCGGAACCGTAACGGCGATTACTCCGAGTACGGGCCTTACTGCGACGAACTTATCGGGCGGAGCCATTACGACGACGAGTACGTTGAGTGTCGATGTCGGAACGGGACCGCAGAAGATCGTGCAGCTCGATGGGGCCGGGCGTCTTCCGGCGGTCGATGGAAGTCAGCTGACCAATATGCCGATGATTCCATTCGAGAACGTCGAAGTTTTCGATGCCACCGGTTCTTGGCCGACAAACGGTGCTCGTCGCGTCTTCATTCAAGTTTGGGGCGGTGGCGGAGGTGGCGGCGGAGCTGGACTTGTTTCCGGGGCCGCAGGCGGCGCCGGTGGTCGTGGTCGAGTCGTGATCTGGTATTGATGGTTCCATTGGTCGAGTGTCGACCGAAGCATTCGATGCTACGATTGTCGGTATGTTACGGCGTTTTCTTTCTCGATTCATGTCGAGCGTACCGATGATCTTGTTTTCCGCATCCGCTATGTTCGTAGCGGTATCGGACGCGCACGGGGCGACTTGTTATGATCCGGCTCTTGAAGATGGTTCGGCTTTTATGGATTCCACCAGGCGTGCGCTTGTGGTGGTTCGCAAGGCTCCCGGAGGCAATGACTCCGACACGATAGTTGGTATCGGTGTCGGAGGAAAATACTACGGCTGCCGTGCCGAAGGCCGAGCATTTGTTCAGCAAGGAAAAGGAAATCGCAAAGTCAGCGTGTTTCTTCCGCTTCAAAAGGCATCCGTGACAGGGTTTGAGATCGATGTGTCTGTTGCTGTTCATCGTATTCTCGCTGGCCGCGCGATACAGGTTCCATGGGAAGTCGTGGATCGTTCAAAGGGCGTGACGGCTACATGCACAGACAGCACAGCCGTGGCGTTTGAGAGCTTTCTGTATCAGGTTCTGCGTGATCTTCATGTGCGACGCTGCACCGGGAGAGAGATTGAGGAGCTAATCGGAGGCGCTCGCAAGAAGGCTTCTTGACATCGACCGGCTTGAAACCGGAACCTCTGAAGCATCATGAAACTTGGACCTTTGCAGCCTGCCACCCTGACACATCGAAATCACTTTGAGTTCGGGTATAACGGTGTGCCGTTTTCTGAGCGAAACTCCGCGGACGATGAGTGGTTTGTTCGTTACGGCGCTTGCGAACGTATGCCGCATTCGTTCTACGAAGAGTGTTTAAAAACGGCTCGCCTCATTCGCGAGTCCACGACGCTTCCTATAGATGTGCTTTTTTCTGGCGGCGTTGATAGCGAGGTCGCGTTGCGCGCGTTTCTCGACGCGGGTATCGAGGTGCGCGTGTTATCGCTTCGTTTCGCGCGCGGGTTGAACGCACACGATATTGAATGGGTCGAGCGCGTGTGCTCAGGTCTAGGCGTGAAAGCCCGTTACGTCGATCTTGATCTCGAGCGATTCTGGGAAACGGACGCTTACGACTACGCGGCTCGCACGCAGTGCGTGAGCCCGCAACTTGTATCGACGATGTGGCTTGCGGATCAGACCGATGGGTACTGCGTGCTTGGCAGTGGCGAGAACTTTATCGTAAAGCGTCTCGAGGAAAGCTACATTCCGGGTGAGAGCCCGTACTTGCGGTCGATCTGGGATCTTTTTGAGAAAGAAAAAATCGCAAGCTGGTATCGCCACTTTCTCTTGCAGAATCGTGATGCGGCGCCCGGTTTTTTTCAGTTCACGCCGGAAATCATGTTGAGTTGGTTTCTTGACGAGATGGGGTGCGACCTTTGGAACGATCGGATTGAAGGTAATCGTAACTCCGTTTCAAGTAAGCTTCCTTTTT
>JAVFAU010000076.1:0-7845 GCA_034002335.1 Bdellovibrionales bacterium
GTTCAAGCCGATGTTCGGCGCGGACTTGATTGAGGCCATCGAAACGGCAAACTGACCTACCCCTTCGTCAGCCTGTTCCAAAGGAGCCCGATCTCGAAAAGGTCGGGCTTTCCATTTTCCCTTCGGGGAATGCTTTTCACGAAGCGATACTCCGATGGCACTTTCGGCGCCGACAAATCGAGCCGCAATGCCCGCTCAAGCTCCGAACGCACGTGATCCGAATCGATCGAACCATCCCCCTTGAGAACCAACAAGACACCTACGCCCGGGTATCCAAAAGAACTGGGAGCCTCGAGTACGACCACGTCTTCAATTCCAAACTCCGCGGCTGATTCGCGAATGCGGTTTTCAACCTCTTCAGGTGAAACTTTCGTACCGCCTCGGTTGATCACGCGACTCGAACGTCCAACAAGATGCAACGACCCCATGGCGTCGATGCGGCCCAAATCGCCCGTTCGAAACCACTCCTGTCTCCCGATCGCTTTTGTCCACTGCCCCAGGTAACCTGCAAACAGACTCGGCGAACTCATCAGCACTTCGCCGACGCCGCTATCATCTGCATCCAGAATTTTGAACTGCGTTCCCCAGTTCCGGCCGGATCCAACATTGTTTTTTTCGGCTTCGTTCGCAACAAAGGCACCTTCGGCATTCACGATAAGACAGTCCGAAACCCAGCTTGCAGCTTCGGTCATGCCGTAGACGTTCCACACGGGAGCTCCCGACCAACGATGAATGGATCGAAACAATTCTTCGCCCGTATGGGCCGAAGCCACCTGGGCCCTTAGCAAAGTTCCACGAGCTGTCGGTTTAGAAACCCGCAATATCAAACTCCACAACGCCGGAGTGCCCGAAATGAATGTCACCTCGTGGGCATCCACCCAGATCGAAACCTGCGACAAAGCCTCCATGGACACACGGGGGGCAAGAATCAACTTCTGGCCGCTGAACAGAGCCTGCAGGCACACGCCAATCAAACCGTGACCGAAATGAAGCGGCAAAGCACATAGTGATCTCGCAAGTACCTTTTCGGATAAGGCCTTTTCTCCAAGAGAGATCCTAGCTCGCAAGTTTTCGATTCTATGAATCACGTTCTTGGGCCGAGCGGACGTTCCCGATGTATGAAAAACAAGAACCGCGTCGTCGGGAATTTCAGAACGAACGGATGTGGTGTTTTGGCCTCTGTCCGCAAGATACTCCGAGAGCTTGCGCCCCTCTTCGAGTTCGTATGAGCTCTCCCATTCGGGCTCAACGGACTGTAGATACGAAGCCCTTTCCTGCGGAGTCATTTGTGAATCCGCGACAAAACAAACCGCGCCAAGCTCGATTCCAGCTAAAAGATCCGTCAAAAAAGAAATGCTCGGATGAGCCCAAAGAACGAATCTGTCCCGATTCCGCATCCCCGCCGCGCCTAATTCGCCGATCCTGCGGCGAATACGACTTCTCATCTCTTCCGCTGAAATCTCAAGCCCCGAATCTGCTTCTACAATTCCAGCCCGAACCTCAGGAAGCTTCATCCCATTTTCGAGAGTTTGTTGATCTGGCACTTTAGGCATATGAAAATCAGTCTTACGTGGACTTCATATCTTGGCCAGTCATTTTCATTTCAAGTCTCGCCTTGGTCATTACCGTTCGCCTTCGAACGAAAGACCGTCATCTATGTATCGCGGTATTCAATGTCATTGTCGGGTTTTTACTTCTCAAGCTCAGCTTCCTAAGTCTCGTGAGTCTTTCGGTTCTCAACTTTTTCTTCGCACGTAACATCAGCCGATACCCCGCAGCACTCCGCGCCTTGGTCCTCATCATCAACTTGGCGCCTCTCGCCCTTCTACGTTTTCCTCAGGAGTTCACCTGGAAAAGCCTCTTGCTTCCCCTCAGTCTCTGTTTTTTCTCTCTTCAGCAAATCGGCGCGCTGATAGATATTCGACGGGGGCAATCACAACCTCCCAGTCAATTTCCAATATGGATGGCCTTTAGTTTGTTCTTCCCCTCATTGATCGCCGGCCCTATCGGCCGCTGGGGCGAGATGCGATCCGCCCTCGAAAACCCTCACGCTTTTGATCGTCAACGTGGCTACGAAGCCGTTCTGCTAATCATGCAGGGGGTTTTCAAAAAAATGGTGTTCGCAGTTCCACTCTACACCATTACCGACAGATACTTCCCTCAGGCCTCGACAAGCGGAATTGCACTTCTCATTCTCATCGCCTTCATATTTCGCTACGCTATATGGGCCGATATTTCGGCACACACCGATTGGTCGCGAGGGATCTCGACTCTATTTGGAATCGATCAGAGGCCGAATTTCGATCGCCCCTTTCAGACATATCGGGTTACCGATTTCTGGCGACGTTGGCACATGAGCTTATCCTCGTGGCTGCAAGACTACATCTTCCTGCCACTCGCGCTGAGTCCTCTTCGTCGAATATTGAACCCGACCGCCGCGGTCATCATCGCCGCGCTGACGGCTTTTTCGGCGCTTGGTCTCTGGCACGGACTGCATATCTCCCTTCTGGCCATGGGACTCTATAAAGGCGGTGGAGCCCTTTTGGCGGATTTTCTTGATCGTCGCACCGGCCGATTCCGCCCGATCGTCGGAGTGTTGTGCATGTTCTTGTTCGTTATCTTTCCGACTCTGCTAATTAAAATGCCCCTCCTCGAAGTGCGGGACATACTTCTCTCTCAAGATTTTCTATCTATCCTACGACATGGCGATCCAACGTTTGAAAGCGCATGGCTCAACCTTCTCTTTGAGGAAGATGGCTTTAGTTCGACTTATCGGCCTATTTTTGCCACGGCCGTTATCGCAATATTTTGGGAAATCATGCAGTTCTTAGGCGGCCCACTCAAGAAAGGCGCGCATCCCGACAAAGCGCACGCAGAAGGAAGCTTTCTCTCGGCGCCGTCTCGCCTTCTTCTCGTCGTCTTTCTTTTCGCAATCTGGCTCATTTACGCGGAATTCTCGAAACACATCGGATTCACATATGTTCAGATCTAAATCAAACGAGCTCGTTGAGCTTCATGGATTTCTAAAGGTGATCGGTGCAATTCTCGCCCTTCTTGTGAGCGGCGTTTTTCTTTTCAACGTCCTGCTCGCTCAAGATCTCTATCCTTTTGACTACCAAGCCGCTCGCTATCTCGACGATGTCATTGACGGCAAACTGCCACAAGATCGACCGAACGAAGTCGTCATCATCGGAGATTCGACCGCATCACGGGCTCTTCTTCCCCGCCATATCGAAGAATTCAATGCCGTGTCGCTCGCCATCAACGGCGGCAATCTAAGGGATAGCTACTATGCCCTAAAAAGATACCTCCAAAGCCAACCGTCCCCTCGTTGTATCGCGATCATGACTTCCTACGGCGCCTATCAGTTTCATAACGCCAATCGTTTTTGGGCCTTCACGGTCGCGGCCGGATTTCTCTCGTTTTCCGATCTCATGGACCTTTATAAAACCAGCCGGCAGGAAAACATATTTCCCGCGTCCGAAATGAGCCTTCCGCTCTATCTCTACGAAATCGTGTCTCATCGTCTTGGACTGTATTTAGGCTGGGACCTTCTTCACAACTATATCGCCAAACCCTATATGACTCGAACTCATCCCGCTCAATCTTACAGAACCCTCATGCGCGAACGGGGCGCGCTTCCGCTCCAGTCCGCAGCTCCCTGGGTTTCGCAAGAATTCGTAATCAAAAACTTTTCCTACCTCAACAGGCCCTTCGTGATCATTCCCTCACAAGACTTTCACCTTAAAAAGATATTTAAGCTCGCAAAAGACCACGGAGCTTCGGTGCGAATCTTCTATCCGCCAATCAGCAAATCCCTACGAAGCGTCGCAACCGAGGAGTGGACCTCTCGCGTACGGCAACACATGCACCATCTTTCATCCTTAGAAGATCATGTTGAATTCGAAAACACGATTCACTGGATCGATGATCTTCACTTTCTTGATGGAACACATCTCAACGAGTCAGCTGGCATCTCGTACACCCACACGATCCTGCCGTTTTTGGAAAACTGCGATTAGGCGCCGTCGTCAATCGATTCGATGGCTCGCATGGCCGACGAAAAATCCTTGATCGAGAGAGCCGCCTCCGTCGAGAGCCTGATTGCAAAAGATGATTCCAATCGATTGATGAGCTCGATGTGAGCAAATGAATCCCACGCACCTGAACCACGACGCAGCTCGCGCACATCACCCTTGGCGCTTGGGAACATACTTTCGAAAGCCGCATGAAGACGAGCCTCAAAGGCTTCTCGATCCATCACTGCCACCGTACTTCCTCTGTTTATGGGATAGGTCATTATTTGTAGTCCTCTTTTCTCAGGAAAGGAACTTCAACGGTTTCACGTTTAGCCCAAGTCTCCATTCCCTTTTTGAAAAACCTGTCACCCGGTTGCGAACCAGCTCCACCTGGAGCCGCAAACCAAAATCTCGGACGCTCCTCAAGAACCGTTACAAATCGATATGTGACCCCTAAATCTTCGGCCTGAGTAAAAACAGTCGCACCCGAACCCGCAACCTCAGGCGCAGAAAAGCGCGAGAATACGGAAGGAGCGTGCAGGAAAAATACGGGCTGAGCCGAGTACGAGCGAGGCTTCTGACAAGAAATTCGGTAAGCCTCGGCAACCACCTTCTCTCTTTCTCTTCCGACAACGGCCTCGTTCAAATCCAAAGCCGCTATGGCCTCTTTTTCTTTGTCCGCCAAGAGATCCGTCACGAGCGAAGAAACCGGCCATCGAAACGCATGCTCAGGACCAATCGTGTGATCCCATATCATGTAGTTAATCTGCGAAAGCCAATGAGAGTAGAAACCCGCGGCCTCCCGACTCTTACTGTAATCTCCGTTCCATTCCGCGAGTTGTTTTTGAAAGTCGCTATCGCAGTTATACGTTTTTTCGGCCGACACCACGGTCTTAAGTAAGAGAGGTTTCGAGTCGAGTATGCGCTGGCTTATGACATCCGACTGCAATGCGAGCGCGTCAAAAGGAGTTTGAGGCGGCCGTTCTCTCATCAAAACTTCCAAACGCCGAGCCCGATAAACACCTTCAAACTGCCATCCTAGATAAAGCCCTTTTGCCGAAGTATGAAGTCTCTGATTCGTTGCGACCACTTCACCGTGCGCAGGGTAGACACGTGGATTAAACCCCGAACCGAGATACCCCTGCCACAAGCTGCTCGTATCTGTCGCTCGCGCGACAAGTCGCGGATCATGTTTCGTGGGTCGCTTTGGAAAATTACCCATCACCCAAGAACCAGCCTTGCCGTCTATGTCGAGACACGTCAGCAGAATATGAGGCGCCGAGGATAGAAACTCTTCTGCTCCGCAATCCTTGGCCTGAACAGACTTCAGACGCCGAAGACTCGCTCCCAAGAAGTTCACGCCTTCTTCTCCGGCCCAACGATAGACAAACCCCTCCGTGCGTCCCGTCTCATCTATCTGAATGGCCGGAACAAGCGGCCCCGCTTGAGTTCGTTTTCTCAAAAGAGTTCGTGATGGACCGTTACGGACTTTTATCTCGACCTGCTCCCCTTGGACGTCGTGCCAACCGCCGTTCCAACGATACGTCGCTTGCTGTGGGTCTTTAAATTCGAGCCGATACCAATCGCCGGCATCAATCAGCGACGAAACAGATGACCAAGCGACTCTTCCGTTGGTGCCTGTTAAAACTCCCGGCACGCCAGGCGATGTTGCTCCAAGCACGTTGAACGAAGGGGTCGTTAACTGCATAGGTATATAGTCGGCCGGTAAACGAAGCGAATTATGAAAATCGTTGGCAAGAATCGGAGCCTTCTTTTTGGGTCGATTGACCCAGCTGTTACTGCCCGTGCCTGTGGACCTGTAGAGCCAACTATTTCTTCTCAATTTGACTGGAGTTTCATGCTCTGCAATTTGCGCCACACCACGAAAGCCGGAATCCGCTTTCTTTTGAAATGGCCCTCGCGACTCGAGCCCCGAAAACCGAGGCTCACTCTGAAAACCATCAAGCGGAAAGAGCTTGCTAAAGCGATCCGCACCAAGACGGTGAAATGTGCGGGTCAATCGCACTTCATCATGAATATCAAGACTGCTCCAGGCGAGCTGCAAGCTGATATTCGCGACATCGACGTCTCTAAAGAGGCGTGGCCGTAATCCCGCTTCGAGATATTCCGCAGGAAGCCCCTTTTCACCTAAATGATGAATGAACGCGTTCACCCCACGAACATAGGCCTGAATCGCATTTTTGGTGACGTCGTCCGCCAACATTTTCTTGAATGAGCGCTTCGCAATTTGATCGGCCCTCAAATAGAGGCTCCACTCGTCACTGTAAACAGAGTCTTCTCCGCGGAGGGCCGCGTGACTTCCCTCGACCATGCGACTTCTCGATTCCATTTGCCAGAGTCGTGAGTGCGCATGAACGAATCCTTGCGAAAAGAAAGCCGCATCTTCGTTCGCGGCTAGGACATGAGAAACGCCGTGCGGATCGACAACCAGGGTTGCCTCAACCGAATTTGCACGCGCGGCCTCGCGAAAGTCCGCTAAAAGAGTTTGGGCGCTTAACGAGTTCGCGCCATCTGCTTGGCCGTGATGGCGATCCTCCGTACTCACGCAAGCGAAACCACCAAGACAGACAGTCACAGCCATCGCACACCGGAAGAAAAAACCTAGGCCTCTATTCAATCGATCGCCAAACCAAAAAAGTTTTCTCACTCGGCTTCACTTCCACGTCTTCGCTTTTTGCGATGCGCCCGATTTCATCGAGCACCCCCGAAAGCTCATAAATATCTACACGATATGTTCCCTTGGGCACCCGGGCGCGTGCAACCTGGAACGTCGCGGGCAACGTCGACCATTGCCTTAAATCCGCACGATCAGCCAAGTTCAAAAGAATCCAGGTAAGATCTCCCAGGGCCTTGTCCTTTTGTCGAACCTGTTCCGCAACAACAGCTTTCGTCGCGACTCCCGCCACCCGTGCTCCGACAAGCCGCGCGAAGTCGTCATCTAACGCCTTTGTCGCGATTTCTTCGACAGAATAAATTTTCGTCGTCAAAGACGAGGCGACTACCTCTTCGCTCCGTACGACGTTCATGCGCGCGGAATCCACATAGTTGCGCACAGCCCGAAGCCGCGGAAAGAGCGGACTTTCAGGCCGAGGCTCCTTTCGCGGCCCCCAGCCCTGCTGAAAGATGAGAACGACTTCTCCGTAATCGCGCTTTCTCCACTCGGGCTTCACCGCGATCTCCGGAAACTGCTTCTTCCATTTTTCCGCGTCTTCATTTCTTTGCGCCCGAAGAGCCGAACGAATCAGATCTTCACGCAGAGGGCCGTAGTGCGGAGCCACCTCATACGTTTTTGCGTAGGCGATGTAGGCATCGTCGAACTTGCGGTCTGCTTCCCAGATCATCGCTCCAAGATAAAAAGCAAATGGGCTTTGGTTGAATGCCTTTTTTCCGTCCATCTTCAATTTGTACAACTTCTCGTTCACCCGACGAGTTTCGACCAAGGCCTCTTCAAGACGGCCCAGCTTTAGAAAATTGAGTGCGTTAAGGCCGTTGATTAAGACTTTCTCAAAGTCGTCGCCTTTGTACTGAACCATCTCTTCGTTCAGAACCAAAGAGCCCGCGACGTTTGAAATGGAATGATAGTCTTTCTCGTCGGCAAGACGCTCAGCTTGAAGAAAAGTCTTCGCACTTTCTTCGTAGCGTCCGACAATTTGCAACGCTGTCGCGTAGTCGAGCGTGTAGACCAGCTGATCTCGCCCCGTCTCGGCCGCGAGCAACCGAAGCCGCTCGACGGCGGCCTCAGGCTGCCCCTTAAGGCCGCGCCGAGCTTCATCAACCTTGTGTTGGTACGAAGCGCAGCCAAGAC
>JAVFAU010000077.1:0-7625 GCA_034002335.1 Bdellovibrionales bacterium
CAAACGCCATGAACGTCAGAGGGCCGGTTTGCGCCTCTACGATTTCACGGAAACTCAACGTTCCATACACCATCAAAATTCCGACAAGCGAAAGCGAGAGCGCAAGTTCATAAGAGATCGCCTGTGCCGTACCGCGAACCGCACCCATCAGCGAGTACTTGTTCGACGAACCCCAACCCGCGAGCAAGAGCGCGTAAACGGCCAACGACGAAATCCCGAGGACGAATACGATACCGATACCGATGTCGTATCCCTGGAAAACGAAAGTATAAGGCCCCCACTCGCGACCAAATGCCTCGAACGGAACGATGTCGATTGGAACCGAGAGCGGAATCGACGCGAACGCCAGAACACCCGGAATCAACGCCATCACTGGCGCGAAGTAATAAAGAGGCGCAACGCCTTTTTCAGGAATGAACGGTTGCTTGAAAAGGAACTTCACCGCGTCGGCGAGAAGCTGGATCAGTCCCAACGGACCAACGCGGTTTGGACCAAGACGGTTTTGAATGAAACCCGAACCACGACGCTCGAGCCACACGAGAACCGGTACAGCCTGAACCATCATCAAAAAGATGACGACCATCTTCACAATGTTGACCGTTATTTCAAATGTGTCTTTTCCCATTACTTATTCCACTCAAGAGCTTTGGATTTCACTTCCCAAACAAGACCAACGACAAACAACACGACGAAAACACCCATCGCCGCGAGCATGTACCCGCCCGTTCCTTCTTTGATGGAATCAAGAAACTTGATCGCCCACGGATACATGAAGATGATTTCGATATCGAAGAGAATGAAAAGGATCGCAGTCAGATAGAACTTGATCGAGATCTTCGTGTCCTTCGCTTCCGTGCCGGGAACACCGCACTCATACGGCATCAATTGCACTTTGTTATCTCTCTTGTTGCGAGGACCAAGGAGAGACGTACCAACGACGATCAACGCGCCGAAGGCGAGAAGGATCACCGTCAAGATGATGACGGGCAGCAGGCTTGCCGATGCGGACATAGTGGGCTCCTGTTAAACTCGATTCTTAAACTCGATGCTTGGACCTTCGAGTTTGTAAATGAAAGCTTATTGTTTACCTGTTTGGGCTAAACTTATACTGACGCGGAGCTAAGATTCCAAGTACTCACAAAACAAGGCATTGCTGCATCGCAGCCTTCGTGAGAAAAGACGATCCGAGATGAATGATTCGAGTTTTCAAATTCACACATTGGCGGGTATCCGGCGCGCGAAAGGGATCGGCCAAAACCGGCTCGAAATCTCGGGTTTCGATTCACCCGAAGCTCTAGCTCTGCTGCTTACTTCGTCAGCTGAATCTGCTTACGCATCTTCAAATGTGCCGGAATCCCATGTTTTGGTCTTCGCAACCGACGAAGAAGCTCATCGTTTCGCCCGTTCTGTTTATTTTTTCAGCAAAGAACACACGACCATTCATCTGCCGGCGTTTGATGTCTCACCTTATTCCGGTCTTTATCCGAATCCGCGCGTGGTCGCCGAGCGGGTTGGTTGGCTCAAACAGGTGTCGGAGAAAACGCCGTTTCGCTTTTATACCGCCAGTGTCGAGTCGATTTCGCAACGCACTATCCCACGCGAGGATCGCCTTAAGCACTCTCTGAAATTCCGTAAAACACATGATTTGCCGGAAACTTTTTCAGAGCAACTCGTTCAGATGGGCTACTCCTCCACTCCGCTGGTCGAGGATGTCGGCTCGTTCGCGGTGCGCGGTTCGGTTGTCGACGTCTTTTCTCCCGCACATGCGCGCCCACTCCGTTTTGATCTCTTTGGAGATACGATCGAATCGATCCGCACTTTCAACCCGGCCGATCAACGCTCCGACGACAACGAACTCGCGGAAGCTCATATCATCCCGGCAAAGGAATTCGTTCTGACTGACGATTCTCGCGAGCGCGCCGCCGCTTCGTTTAGAAAATCAATGGAGGAGCGCGAAGCCCTTGGCCATAATGTCGACCCGAACGAACGATCTTCGATTCTACATTCGCTGGCGCAAGGCACTTTTTTTCCAGGCCTTGATTTTCTGATCAGCGATTTTCATTCCTCGTTCGAAACACCGCTCGATCACGTTCATCCCGATCACACGGTGTGGATCATCAATCCGATCGAAACATCTCGGGCTGCGGATCGCTTGGAAGAAGATACGAAACGTGAGTTCCTGCAATCGACCGGCTTCGCAATCGCGCCGCGCCCGGAGAGCCTGTATCGCAAACTCGAGAATTGGTCGTTTGACGAAATCAAAGCGACCGTCACTGTCTCCCGACTTGCGGTCGATAAACTGGATGGACCAGATGCCGTAAGCGACGGCGCGACGTCTTCGCAGCCGAGGTCCGACGTTTTTCAGGAACACGAATCGCAGTTCCGCTTTTCAGTTGTCGAACTGAAATTCGCGGCGCCGACACCGCAAACACCCGCTGGCAGCGAAGTACTGGCGCGCCTCGACACATGGAAGAAGAATCAAGAGTCAGTGATCGTCGCAACAGGCACCTCAGCCCAAGCGCAACGTCTCAAGGCGCTCCTCGAACGAGGCGAATGGGCGGCGGAGATTCTCGGCGAAGCCGACTACGACTGGTCACATGCACGCGAACGGCAAGCGCTGTTTGAAAGCGCCGAAGCACGAGGCTTAATCAGCATTGTGCCCAGGGCCCTCGACGGAAGTTTTCGTGTCGCCGAAGAAAAGCTCGTCTTCTTGCGCGACGACGATTTTTTCGGGCGCAAGAACCGTCGTCGCGACCGCGTTCAAACACAGAATAGCGACACCTTCAAAGACGTCGCGGCCGCTCTTTCATTCTCTGATCTTGAAAGCGGCGATCGCATCGTTCACATTCAACATGGCATCGGCGTCTACGAAGGCCTTAAGCGCATGCAGGTGAACGGCGTCGAAGCCGAATTTCTGACACTCGCATACAAAGACGGCGATAAGCTTTATCTTCCGATTTATCGCATCGCCCAGGTTCAAAAGTACTCGGGTCCGGGCGGTCAGGCCCTTATCGACAAACTCGGCGGCACTGGCTGGGCGAAAACAAAAATCAAAGTACGCAATCAACTGCGCGAACTCGCGGGTGATCTGCTCGAGCTCTACGCCAAACGGGCCCAATCCATTCGCGCACCGTTCCCGCACGATGAAAAAGCGAACGACGAGTTCGCGCAATTCGAGGCGAGCTTTCCGTATGACGAGACAAACGATCAGCTTAAGGCCATCAGTTCGCTTTTGAACGACATGACTCACGAAAAGCCGATGGATCGTTTGATTTGCGGAGACGTCGGATTCGGGAAAACCGAAGTCGCCATGCGCGCGGCGTTCAAGGCGATCCAAGCGCGCAAACAAGTCGCCGTGCTTGCGCCGACCACGGTCCTGAGTTTTCAACATTTAGAGACCTTCACAAAGCGTTTTAAAGACTGGCCCGTCACGATCCGCGCACTCAACCGTTTCGTCTCTGCCGCCGAACAAAAGAAAACGCTCACGGAGCTTAAAGACGGAAAAATCGATATTCTCATCGGCACCCATCGCGTGTTCAGCAAAGACGTCGTATTCAGTGACTTGGGCCTTCTTATTATCGACGAAGAACAACGCTTCGGTGTCGGACATAAAGAAAAGATCCGGAAACTAAAGGTCGGTGTCGATACACTGACACTCTCGGCGACGCCGATTCCGCGCACGCTCAATATGTCCCTCGTCGGCATTCGTGACTTGAGCCTCATCAATACGGCACCGGTCGACCGACTTCCCACGCGCACCTTCGTTTGCAAATACGATGACGAAACCATCCGTCGCGGCATCCAATCTGAAATTCAGCGCGGCGGCCAAGTCTTCTTTCTGCACAATCGCGTTCAGTCGATTTACGGCGTAGCCGATAAATTGCGCGAACTCGTTCCCGACGCTCGCATTCGCATCGGTCACGGGCAAATGGACGAACAAGAACTCGAAGCGACCATGATCGCGTTCTTCAATCACGAAATCGACGTGCTCTTAAGCACTACGATCATCGAGTCAGGCATCGACAATCCACGCGCCAACACGATGTTCATCGACAACGCTCATCAGCTCGGCCTGAGCCAGCTTTATCAGCTGCGCGGACGCGTGGGTCGATCAAAAGAACGCGCGTATTGTTATCTCGTCATTCCGCAGAACAAACGGATCGAAAAAGACGCCCAAGAACGCCTGAAGGTGATTCAAGAAAATACCGCACTCGGCAGCGGTATCACGATCGCCCATCACGATCTCGAGCTTCGCGGGGCCGGCAACCTTCTTGGCGAAGATCAATCAGGGCATATCGAAGCCGTCGGTTACGAAATGTATCTCGAGCTGCTCGAACAAACGATCGCGGAGCTTAAAGGCGAAGAAGTCGTCGAATCGGTTGAGCCCGACATCAACGTTCGCATTCAAGCCCTCATTCCCGACAGCTATATGCCGGACATCCGCATTCGCCTGGCTTGGTACCGAAACCTTGCGAACATCAACGAACCGGAGGACATCGATCGCATCGAAGAGCAAATGAGCGATCAATTCGGCACACCACCCGAACCCGTCATCAACCTTATGGGTCTTATGTTGATTCGCGCGCTCTGCCGAAAACTAGGCGTGCGTGATTTGAGTTCTGGTCCCAAGGCAATCTCCCTCGCGTTCACCCCGCAGACGCCTCTGCCGCCTGCGGAAATCGTTCAACTCGCGGCACGCGAAAAAGGACGGATTTCCCTCACGCCGGATATGCGCGTGAACATTCGTCTTGAACAGATCACGTGGCCGAAAATTTACGACGAGCTCTTACAACTCGAGAAGCTCTGCCCGACATAGTCCCCAGCGGTGACATAGGGCCAGGAGAAGTCGGGCCAGCCCTAAGCCCAGCATCTTTTTAGCAAATGGCTGGGATATTCTAGAAGTCGAATGCTTCGCTATTTTCGGATGTTTCGCAACCCCGCATCTGCGCGCAACACAACTGTGTTCTGCGCGACCGTCATCAACGGCGTCGTGCTTGTCACGACTCTGCTTTCATTTTCAATCTCACAGGCTACAGACTCGTCCCGACAGGTCGAATCGAAATATAAAAACTTTGCCGCAAAAGATCTCCCGATCGGACAGCTCTTGATCGTCGGATTCCGCGGAACCGAAATGCAAAACGGACTTGGCGATGTCATTCGCGAAACCAAGCCCGGTGGCATTCTGTTTTTTGGCCGCAACGTGCGCACAGCCCAGCAGGTCGCGGAACTCACGACCGCCGCTCAAAAGCTCTCCCTACAAAACTCCAAACGACCGCTCCTCATAGCCGTCGATCAAGAGGGCGGAAACGTCATTCGCATTCGCCACACACCACATCTTCCCAGTGCGCTTGCGATTTCGAAAACCGCCGACAGCCAGATCGCCTACAGATCCGGCGTGGCCACCGGAAAATTGCTTCACGCCCTTGGAATCAACGTCAACCTCGCACCCGTCGTTGATGTTTCCGACCCCGATACAGATCGTTTCATAGGTACGCGTTCGTTCGGCGATGATCCCGCTCATGTTGCTGAAATGACGGTCGCACTTTCGCGTGGCCTTCAAGAGCAGGGCGTTTTACCAATCGCAAAACACTTTCCCGGGCACGGCGACGCCTCGGGAGATTCGCATTTTATCGCAGCCACGAGCCCGTCAACACGAGAAGAATTGCTCGCGCGCGATCTCGTTCCCTATATGCAACTCGGAGATCGACTCAAAAAACCGTGGGGCGCGATGCTGGCTCATGTGAGCTTTCCAAAGATCGATCCCTCCCGCTTACCAGCTACTTTTTCAAAACCCATCATCACAGGCCTTCTACGAAAAGAACTGGCTTCGGATATTCTCGTCATGACGGACGATATCGAAATGGCCGGAGCGGGAGTTGAAACCGACGTCGGACTGCGCGCCGTGCGCGCCATCGAAGCCGGCGCCGACATGGTGATGATCGCCTGGAGTCGGAACGTGCAGCGACAAGTTCTCGCGGCCATTCGAACAGCTGTCGAATCGGGCCGACTTTCGCGGGCGCGTATCGAAGAAGCTCTTACACGCATCGAGAACGCACAAAATGCCTATGCCACTCGCGCACCCAAAATCGCGACACAAGATGCTTTACGGCAAAGCCTCCGCAATCCCGAATTCGCCTTTATCGGCGATGCCGTTCTTAAAGCTGCCGTTCGCAATTTCCAAAAACGAAGACCGGCTTCAGAAGTCGATCGCGATCCGGAACCAGATTCGAATCGAAAGACGGCTCAAGAACCAAACGGTGAACCGCTGCCGCAAGCGTTGATCGAGTCTTCTCGTCGCGTGAGAAAGATTCAAGCCGGCCCCGACCCTATTCTCATCTTGTCGGCAAGACGCGATTTCATTGCAAGCTTTCGGGAGCGAGCAAAGGGACATAAAACAAGTGCCGTCATTCTTCGCCCAGCTCGCAAAGAGGCGATCGAGCGCGTGCTCCGCTCCAACCCAGAATCTACGATCTTCGCTTATGTTTCCGGGCGCCAGGTCGCGGATTTCATTTCCGCCATCGACGACGATCTCGCGGCGCGAATGATTTTGGTGAATATCGAAACGAAGGCCGCTATACGAAAACCCGAACGCTTCCGTGATATTTTCGATATTCATTATCGACACCCAAAGCTCGGGGCCGCGGTCGCCGAGAGCTATCTCGAACTCGCCAGCTCAATGAACGTCGTTGAAGATCACAAAGGTCAAAGCGTCAGCCTCCACGGAAATGATTGAGATTCCGGGCTAGAGACACAGCACGGATAATAGTGCCATTTTTTGCTCACTCCCCCCATTTTTTAAGGCCTTAAAACCTAAATGGCGAAGTCTTACCCTCGCGCTCGGCGTGCACGCATCGTGCAGGCTCGATATCGGATGGTACATCGTGTTTTGGACCGCACATATGTATGTCGTTCGTTCTCAAACCTGCTGGTCATATCCCTTCTCTCTTCTTTTCTGTTTACGTTCGCATCTCTTACGTTCGCATCTCCGGCTCACGCCGTTCAGTTCTGGCCATTTAAAAAATCTAACTCCGCAGATACGCAGTTTCGCGAATATTCGGATACGGAACTTCTAAAGCTCGCGACTCAACCCGATGCAGATTTCAGCTTTATTCGCCCAAACGAAACGACACCGTTTGAAATGAAACGCATTACCGAGGTTGCAACCAAGGGCATTTATCTCGGCGTCGGTACCGAGAGAGGTTTTATCGCGTTAGCGCTGAATGAAATGGTGGAACGTGCGGTTTTCTTCGATCGCAATCCATCTGTCGTTCTCTATAATCGAATCAACGTAAAACTTCTTCAACTTGCCCAAAATCACCAAGACTATGTTTGGCTCCGAAAAACTGCTCCGTATCAGGAAATCAAAGCTCGTTCATCGGAAAACGGGCGCGCCCTGACTGTTCAAGAATTTAAATGGTTTCGTAGCCTAACAGAAGGTTCTCGCGACACCCTTGCAGACTCTTACGTGATCGCACGTGACGCCAACTACGTTACAAATTCCGAACTTGGAGAAAGACTCATCTCCCTAGCTAAACGGAACCTTATTTCATCTAGCGTGCTCGACATTACAGACCAGAAGTCCGTTGATTTCTTTGTGTCGCAAAAGCTCACCGGCACCACTCTCA
>JAVFAU010000078.1:0-7572 GCA_034002335.1 Bdellovibrionales bacterium
TACTCGATCTTTCTCGTCGAACGGCCACATCGTCCGGGCGCACCTCCGACAATCATCACTGGAGCCAGCAAAACAAAGTCCGCACCGGCCGCTCCAGTTTATGTCGGCCGACTCGACATCGCGAAAACAGCTGATACGATGAAACTAGAAATTCTCAACCCGAAGACCGGTGAAGCTGCGGAGGTTATCTCGCTACAACCGGTAAGGTGACATCAGTGATACTGAGCCCGATCGAATCGAAACTGTTTTTCTCGAAAAACGATCCTCGCGACGTCCGCCTAGGGGACCTCGCAAAACCGCTCTCCGTGCCCGGCGCATCTTCGGAGCTCGCTCAGGCTCTCAAAGCCAAAGCGAATCCCTCGCCAAGCGTTCCACTCGTGACTTTGACAGGCTATCCGGACGACGAAGGCATTCTCAAAAACGGCGGACGCATCGGCGCAGCGGAAGGCCCCGACCGCATTCGAAACTACCTCTACAAAATGACCCCGCCCGCCTTTATTCAAGATGCGGTGAATCTACTGGATCTTGGAAACCTCGCTCCTGATCGAAACGGCGATCTGACGTCACGCCACCAAGCGGCTCGCGATATCGCGACGGCTTCGCTTCAAGCCGGAGCTCGTGCGCTTACGTTTGGCGGAGGTCATGACTACGGTTTTCCCGATGCGGCTGCCTACTGCTCTTGGAGCCTCAGCCAGACACAAATAGGCGCATCACAGCCGAAACCCATTGCGCCTCTTGTGATCAATTTCGACGCTCACCTCGATGTGCGCCCGCTTGATCACGGCCTCACAAGCGGCACTCCTTTTTTTAGACTCCTCGAAGAGTTCCCTGAAATCGACTTTGTCGAACTCGGCATTCAAAGCCAATGCAACTCGAAAGATCATGTTCAATGGCTTCGCGAAAAAGGCGGACGAATAATTTTCGAGGAGGAGCGGGTCGCGAAAAACTGTTCCCTGAGTAGCGCGCTTCTAGACCTCTTGGGCGACGGCGCTCTACGCAGAAGATCGGCCTTTATCTCTGTCGACATCGATGGTTTTTCTTCCGCTTACGCCCCGGGCGCAAGCCAGAGTTGGCCGACAGGCTTTTCTCCCGACGACTTCTTTCGCTGCCTCTCATGGTGTTTTTCAAGATTCGACGTTCGTGGCCTCGGCATTTACGAGGTCGCTCCTCGATTGGATATCGACGATCGCACGTCCCGTCTTGCCGCTTTGATTGCGCATCGTTTTATGTTTCAATTGTAGAATGAACGACCGCTTAGACTCTCCTTTTCTCCGCAGCTTATCGGAAAATGTGTTTCCCTTCGGCCTCGGCAGCGACAACCACTCCGGGGCTCACCCACGTTTTTTGGCCGCTCTTGCCGCCGTCAACTCTGGTTTTGCCCCAAGCTACGGAACCGACCCCGTCACGGAAGAAGCAGTCAAAGTCTTCCGCGAGCACTTCGGCTCTGAAACCCACGTTCATTTCTGCTTTAACGGAACCGCGGCCAACGTTCTTTCGCTCGCTCCACTTCTTCGACCCCATCACACCGTCTTATGTTCGGAGTTTGCTCACATCCACGTCGACGAATGTTCCGCTCCCGAACGCTTGCTGGGACTCAAGCTGCACGCGATCTCGCTGCCGAAAGGAGCCACAAAGCTCACGCCGGAGCTCTTACGGCCGTATCTGATACGAAAGGGCGATCAACATTTCTCGCAAGTGAAAGCTATCTCGATTACGCAGCCAACCGAGTATGGCACCGTGTACTCACCCGACGAACTCGCGCATCTTGTTCAGTTCTGTCGCGAACATGACCTTTGGCTTCACATCGATGGCGCCCGCCTTGTCAACGCCGCCGTCTCGATAAACCTCTCCCTTGCGGAAGTAACAAAAGGCGCCGACGTCGTTTCTTTTGGTGGCACTAAAAACGGATTGGTTTTCGGCGAAGCCGTTCTCTTTCTCTCAGCCAAAGCCCGCGAGCACGCAAAAGATTTCGCGTACATTCGAAAGCAACTCATGCAGCTCCCGAGCAAAACGCGTTTTATTTCGGCTCAGTTCGTCGAATTCCTAGGAACTCCCCTTTGGAAAGAAATCGCCGAACACGCATGCGCTCGAGCAAAAGAACTGCGTTCAGGGCTCGAAAAACTTCCCGCCCCTCTTGTTTCTTTCACGCATCCAACGGAGGCAAACGCGGTGTTTGCGATCTTCGATCGCAGGCTCGAAAAGACTCTCAAAAAGAATGCGTTCTTCTACGTCTGGAATGAAGCGACTCGCGAAGTGCGCCTCATGACTTCGTGGAATACGCCGCCCGCGGCAATCGAATCGTTCATAGCATGCGCGCAAGAATTCAAAAAACAGGCCTCGACGGGTGGAGACCTCCCATGAGCCGCAAAACGGGATCTCTGAAAGGCGCCCTCGCCTTTTTCGCGTTCTTCACAGCGCTTGCGATCGTCAGCTCGGTCCTTCTTCTCTACACGTTTCGCGATCGCTTGATCCTCGAATATATTCGCTCACAAAGCCCCGCAAAGTTCGGGTTATCCGCACTCGCGATCGAATCGATCAAAACACATCCAATCGGCCGTCTTTCCTTCGAAGTGAAAGGACTCGTGCTGCAAACAACCCCTCTGGCTCCCGTATTGCGTGCGAACCGTATTTCCATATCGACGCCGATGACGCTTCTGGCGCTGTACCAAGCGGTGCACCGCGGAAACGATCCAACCGGGCTTCGAACGTCAACTCCCATTCACATTCAACTACAGGGCGCGCACATAGCCCTTCTAGGCTCAACCGACAAAACAGAGAGTCCGACGTCCACGGCCCCTCAAACCGATGTCTCACATCTCACATCGACATACGTCACGCCGTACGTTCCGTTGCCTTTGGCTCTGCAACTCGATGTCAGCGACACGAATGTCGAAATGGGCTCTCAAGAAAAACCCATTCACGTTAAAGACCTCAGCGGCGTCCTACGAGCCAATATCGATCTCGATCAAACTCAAGCAACCATTGAGACCAGTGCTAAAATCGCTTTTTCGGTTTCAATGGGCTCCCACTTCCATCTTCCGATTCGTACAGAACTCACGGTCAAAGCTCAGCCAAAACTCCAAGATATTTCTCAGCTTCAAGTCGATGTGCCTGACTTAAGCATTCAATCATTGGGACTCGGTGTGCGCGGCAACGGTTCGCTAAAACTACCGGAGCAGAACATAGCGATTTCCTTGAGCGGCTCAACCCCGGATCTAAGCGTGCTTCCGATGGACGAGAAAGATCGCAATACGCTTGGTCTCGCCGAACGCCTGAGCGGCAGTGCAGATATCACCGCACGACTCGAAGGCAGTCTTAAATCGTTCATTCGGGCCCAAGGTGCTTTTAATCTTAAAAATGCGATTATCCCCCTGGCGCTCGAGCGCGAAACTCCCATTCCGGTTGCTCTCAAGGGCCCCATTAAACTTCACCTCGGCGTACCGTACTCTCTCCGATTCGACATGGCGAATCGCCAACTGCTTGAACTCAATCTTCCGACGGCCGACGTCTCACTTGACCTAACCGACGCCGAACTCCGTCTTCCTGGAAAGCTATTCAAACCTAAGAACCTGGCCATGACGCTTGTTTCACGAGTCACGGCGGCGGATCAAACCGTGGCCGTCAGTCAGTTTGAATTTCGTCTAGCAAATTTCCTGGCAAGAGCCACAGGAATGCTTTCACTCAACCCGGAACAGAAATCAAAAATAGACGTATTGGCGACATTGCCAAACTTATCCGGCTGGCCCACGCTTCTACCCCTTCTGGGCTCACCTGATGCGGCATCTCTTGTGAACACATCGACCTTGAATCAGGCTCAGGGTGCTTTTTCTTTTAAGGGGCAAATCGAAGCGCCCCTGCTTAAACCGGAATTCATATCTAAAGATTTCCGAGTCTCCATTGAAAACTTCAACGCAAGCGGAGTTCGATTTCCTATCGGCTTGAAAGACTACAAGGGCGTGGTTAAAGGCAGCGTCGCTCTCAACGGCGATCTCTCCCCGACGCGCTGGAACTTCAAACAAGCCAAAGGCATGCTTGATCTCGGCGACTTGGAGATCAAATTCAAGGATCTGTTCAGTAAACCTGCCAAGCGCGATCTCGCTCTCGCGTTCTCAGGCAGCAGCGATATCCCCTCGTCAGAACCAAACAAAGCTCAAGGCAAGATCGAATCCCTCGAAATACGATCGCAGAACTCACGCCTTGTCCTCAAAGGTCTTGTCAAAAAAGAATCGAACACGAGGTTGTCTTTAAATGGAGAGCTCGAGACTCAAGCGAAACTCGAAGAAATTTACGACCTTCTTCCCGCCTTGCGCGACGTGCGCGCAAAAGTTTCTTCCGGTACCGCGACAGCCAAACTTCGTATCGACGGTTCCTATGATCTCGAAGCCGGACCAGCTCAATCGCCCCTCGCATTCAACGGCCGTGTCGCCTTGCGAACTCCCAAAATCTTGCACCTGAGTGACTCTCAAAACAAATCGCACGCACCGACACCACCGCCGAATCAGCCGTCTAAAGCTCCCGAGATTTTATCTTGGCCTGCGGTTTCCAACTCTCAAATCACATTCGACCTTCAGGCTAACGAAGTCGCTCTACCCTCTGAAACGTTCAAGCAAGTCACACTTCTTGCTCATCTGAACAAAGGTTCGCTCGCGGCCTCATCAAACATTCAGCAGGCATTTGGAGGCGGTCTCACCCTCTCGTCATTGACGATTGCGAAACTCACAACCACTCCATTCGAGAATCTCACCGCCCAAGCCAAGGGATCGGCAAAAGATCTCGACCTCTCTCTTCTTGCCGGCTTCTTCGATCCAAAATGGAAATCTTTGGTTGGAGGAATCGCGTCGGGTGCATTCACTCTTTCGCTCAATCCGTTCGCGCAAGATCTCTTGGCCACGACGGCTTTAGACGGGGCTCTCGATATTAAGAAAGGTTTTCTCTCGACAGTTCGATTCGATCAACTCGTCAAAGCGAAGCTTTCCGAAATCCCGGCACTCAACAGTCTATCGCAAAAGAAGCTCGAGGTTGCCACAAAAGGCGTGCATCTTGGCATGAGCTCGACGCTCTCTTTTAAAAATCAAAAGCTCAATCTGAAGCAATTCAAGATGACCTCGCCCGAGAATAACGAGCTCGAGCTCGACGGCTGGATCAAAACCGATTTCACGACGGAGCTCTCAGGCAAGGCCCACTTAGCCGACACGCCCATTGGGGGCAGTTTCCGCTCGGCGAACTCCGACAAACAGGGACGCCTCGTCGTTCCGATCACGGTCAACGGCTCACTCACGTCACCAAACCTCTCGATCGCACAGAAAGCGATTCAAGAAATGACCGAAAAAATGGTTCGTTACGAAGCGTCGAAAGCGACGCAGAAAATTCGAGCCGATCTGCAACAACGCGCCAACCAAGAGATTGAAAAACAGAAGAAGGGCGCCGTAGATACTCTCAAAGAAGAGTTAAAAAAACGCGGTCTACCATTTTAAACACGGCCTGAGGAAACATGTCTAAAAACAGTCAATACCCGGCGGTCTCCTACACAGACTACTTGCAAACAGAAAACCTGCTGAAGCTCCAAGAACCGCGAAGTCGCGCATTCGGCAACGAGGCTCACGACGAGATGCTCTTTATCATCGTCCATCAAACCTACGAACTCTGGTTCCGCCAAATCCTGCACGAACTCGATTCCGTCCTGAAGCTTTTTACAGCCAACCTCGTCCGCGAAGAAGACATGGGCAAGGTGGTCAGTCGTATCACTCGCATCACTGAAATCCAGCGCCTGCTCAACGATCAGGTTTCAGTTCTTGAAACCATGACGCCGCTCGATTTTCTCGATTTCCGCAGCATGCTGTACCCCGCCAGCGGATTCCAATCCGTACAGTGGCGCCTCATTGAAAACAAACTCGGCCTACGCTCAACACACCGTTTGAAGTACAATGCGCAAGCCTATCACACGTACGTAAAACCTGAAGAAGGCGATATTCTGAAGAAATCAGAAACCGAATCTTCTTTGTTCGACCTTGTCGACGCCTGGCTGGCGCGGACGCCATTCCTAGAAACCTCTGATTTCGAATTCAAACGGCTCTACGGCGACGCCGTCCGCACGATGCTTGAGTCAGATCGAGAGTCCGTTCTGCGATTCGTCAAAACAGACGAAGACCGAGAGCGAAACTTAAAGCAGATCGAAGAGACGAAGCTCGTTTTCGAATCCCTCCTTGATGAAAATCGTTACCGCGAACTTCAAGAAAAAGGCACTTTTAGACTACAACACAAGGCTATCCAAGCAGCGCTCCTCATCCTGCTCTATCGAGACCAACCTATTTTCAATCTTCCCTTTCAGCTTCTGACAAAACTCCAGGATATGGACGAACTCATGACGACCTGGCGCTATCGCCACGCACTGATGGCACATCGCATGTTAGGAGCTAAAATCGGGACGGGTGGCTCGAGCGGACACCAATACTTGAAAGCAGCAACGGATCACCATCGTGTCTTTAGTGACTTCTTCAATCTGGCCACGTTCTTGATTCCACGCTCGAGTCTACCGGAATTGCCGCAAACGCTAACAAAAAAGCTAGGTTTCAGCTTTTAATACCGGGGAACCTCTAACAGGACTCACTCACAAATTCTTTTTTCGAGGGGTCTAATATGGGGTTTCTTCTTCGAACTGTTCTCAGTATTTCCGGCCTGGCTCTGGCTTTTACTCTAAATACAGCACGAGCCGAAGCATCGGCCGTACAGCCACTCCTAGCATCTAGCGCGTCGGAAACTTACTACGACACACTTGCAGAGATGTTTCAGACAGGCGTGCAGCCCGATATTTCAAAAGTCGTCGAAATCTTTTGGAAGGGTCGCTGTTTTGTAAAACAAGCCCCTGACACTCCTATCGCGACTGCGTATCACATCAGAGAAGTTGTTGAAGACGTCGGGCCGATCTCCCGTAGAAAATATGAGGCGGCATCAATTTGGAATATGGAAGCACGTCCCGATTTCTATAACGATATATCCCTTGCACAATTAACAAAGCCGCCGCGCTACAATCCCCTCACAGTTACCAGCAGACAGCTAGAAGCTCGAAATGGAACTGCCGTATTTGCACTTCGAGCTTCGGGAAAATACTTGGTTGAAGAATTAAATGATCCACCCGTCTACGGCTACTGCTACTACTTCATCCCTGGTCTATAAGACATTCGAGCGTTCCCGCTAAAAACCAAGTGCGCGACGGAAGGAACGGTCGCGCACTTCACGATCGAGCCATTCACGCGCACGTTCAAACGTGATTTCACGCTCAGCCTTTCGACATAGCTCTTCAAAAACAACATGGGTCGCCGCATGCGAAAGACTCGGAAACGCGCCGTCATCAATTTCACCGATACCGACGATGGCAAATACCGCCCAGAGTTCCTTCATCGCGGCCGTGTACCTTTTTTCGTTTTCTTTTCCGGTTAGCTCTACTCCACGACGGATTTGCTTTGTCGAAAGCGGAGACTCCAGCTCCAACAAATCTAAGATCTCGCGACTTTCCCCGATGAGCTCCGCTCGTCTCGGCGCAAAGTAAACCCATAGATAGCCAAACATCTCTTC
>JAVFAU010000079.1:0-7552 GCA_034002335.1 Bdellovibrionales bacterium
CCACCACTAGGTCCGTCTGATTGATTCATAAAAGAATCTTAGGTTTCTGAACCCAAACCCGCAAGAAGCAATCCAAGGAACTCTCGGGAGAATTCTCGGTATCCTGCCCCAGAACTTTATGCTCAATCATCGTCTCGGCCGCACCGAACGCAAATGTCGTCAAAAGCGCTTCACGCGCCTTGAGATCTGTTCGAATACCCTGCCAACCGTCTTCCTTGAACTGACGCAGAAGCGCCTCAAACCGCCCCGCATTCCATAACTCGACCGCAGCTCGATTCTCCTCTTCGACAAGCGAAGCTTCGAGCTCGTGCGAGAACGAGAGTTCTTGAGCGCCTTTTTCTTTCCATTCCGAAACGATGGCCGCGCATTCTTCGGTATCTCCGCCAGCCAACGCTCGCAAGAGTCGAAACACCTCAGCGCGCCACACACGCCGGAATACCTATTTCTCGGCTTCCAACTCGGCGGCTCCGCGCCCGGCTGTCGCAACCTCTTCAGCGTCGCTTATCAAGCTTCCTGTCGCATCCGCCACCTGAGTCGCGACCGCCGTACCTCCGAGATCCACGAAGTCCGTTCGCAAGCGATCCCATTCATCGATCAGAGATGAATCGACACTGCGGATAATCGTCGCCAGATCGGTTTCAATTTCCAGGAGAACGTCGTTTTTCATCGTATCCGGCACGGTTTGCGCCAAAACTTTATAGACATCGCCGATCGCCCGCAGAAGCACACCCTCTCCGCGCTGAAGGTCGTACTCGCGAATGTAATCCGCAAAACCATAGCCGTTCTCGATCATCTCTCGGACAATCGACTTCGGCCGAATGTTCTCGGCGCCCACCCATGGATGGCGATCCGACCATTCATTGAAGGTTTGATAGATAAATTCACGCAACGGTTTTGGGTGCTCGACCGCCTCAAGCTTCTCTTGCCTCTCCTCAAACTCCACACCTTCCGCTTTCAACTGATGGTAGAGCTCTTGCCGAACCCGATCCGTTTGCTTACGTAAAATCAAGTCGGGCGACTCCACGATCGCCTCACAAAGAGTCACGATACCCAGGGCGTATTCAGTCTCATTCTCACCAAGCTGTTTTTCGAGAATCGGAACCGTATCGATCAACCAAAGCGAGAGCGCCTGATGAAGAGAGAAATCTTGCTGCAAGTCCGCACGCACCGCTAGGGGGCTCAACGTCACGATGCCTCGCTCATAGAGCGATCGAAACAATTCAAACGCACGCGTGCGATGCTTTCGCTTCTGAGCCTCGGTTTCGTGCGAAACGCGAATCAGTTTGCGAAGAGCGCGACAGCCCTCTTCCCCTTGGCGCGCGAGCACGGCCAACACAACACCGTGATCGACTTTGAATCGTGATTGAAGCGCCTCAGGCTTTGATTTGATGAGCTTTTGAAACGTCGCCTCGTCCCAATGAACAAAACCGCGCTCAGGCGGCTTCGCCTTCACGATCTTTTTTGCCTTCTTCGGATCCGCTGCGGCCTTACGTTCGAGTTTGACGTTTTCAATCACATGCTCGGGAGCTTGCGCGACCACAAACCCTTTGGCATCGAACCCACGACGCCCGGCACGCCCCGAAATCTGATGAAAATCGCGGCTCGAAAGAATCGCCGTCTTTTCGCCGTCGTATTTACAGAGCTTCGTGAATAAAACGCTGCGAATGGGAATATTCACACCGACACCAAGCGTGTCGGTGCCGGAAATCACCTTAAGCAAGCCTTCTTGAGCGAGCTTCTCGACAAGAATGCGGTACTTCGGCAAAAGTCCCGCGTGATGAACTCCGATCCCATGCTTGAGATAACGGACCAGTTCTTTTCCATAAGGCGAACGAAATGAAACGTCGCTCAGACGATCCAAAATCGCCTTTTTCTGTTCTTTCGTTAAAAAATCGATGCTCATGAGGTTCTGAGCTTCTTCGGCCGCGAGGTTTTGAGTGAAGTTCACGAGGTAAATAGGCGCGCGATCCGCCTTTAAAAGATCAAGAACCGTTTCGTGAAGATGCGTATCGCCTCGGTATTCAAATTCCAGCGGCACAGGCCGATCGTGCCCAATCACAATTCTGGTCGGTTTGCCCGTCAGTTTTTCGATTTCATCTTTAAAGAAATCCATATCTCCCAAGGTGGCGGACATCAAAAGGAACCTTGCCTGCGGCATCTCAAGCAAAGGCGCCTGCCACGCCATTCCGCGCTCACGATCCGAGTAGTAATGAAACTCATCCATAATGACGTCGTCGACTTTCGCGGAAGCTCCTTCCGCGAAAGCGAAGTTAGCCAGGATCTCGGCCGTGCAACAAAGAATCGGAGCGTCTCGATTCACCGAACCATCGCCAGTCATCAATCCGACGCTTTCTGCGCCGAACAACCGACAGAGGTTCAAAAACTTTTCGTTCACGAGCGCTTTAACCGGGCAGGTGTAGACCGAACGTCTCCCCAGGGAAAGCGAGATGAAAACCAAGGCTTCGGCGACAAGGCTTTTCCCGCTGCCTGTCGGCGTATTCAAAATAACGCTATCGCCTTCGAGCAGCGCGAGAACGGCTTCTTCTTGAGCGGGATAAAGCTCGTGACCGATGGAACTCACATGATCAAGAAAACGATCCAGCAGGATTTCAGACGGGTCTCCCTCTGAAAGTTCATGAAAAGCCGGAACCCTTTTTAAAAGAGGCGGCAAAGCTCGCGATGTCGGTGATTTTGTCGATGAGGTCTTGGTCTGCATGTTATCGCCGAGTATCCGACACTTTCGATAACTTCGGCAATGTTCGCTGACGTACGTCGCCGTACAGCGACGTATAATTCTCAGCCGGGACGAACAAGCCAGCCTTCAGATTCATCTCCCGACGATCCGTGGTCGGCGGAAACTCGATCAAGCTTCACTCCATAAAGCGCGAGCTCTTGGCGGTGCTCCGCCCGCACAATCTGCCCTTCGAATTCGACGGCCGTGCGATGATCGTCACCGATCGTACCTTCCACCACATCACCCGTCGTGAAATAGGGCTCTTCCGACGATGACGAATCGGCCTCGCCGGCCGGAAGCGCCTGGAGAAGCAAACCAAATTGGTTATAGTTCAAAGTGACAAATCCAAACCGTTTCTGCCCTGGCTTACCGACAGAAACAGGCATGCGTCCGTTAAAACGAACGGCCACTCGTAAAGGCCCCTCGTCGATCAACTGCGGAACGGCGCGCAGATGCGGCTCGATGCGTTCAACCGAGATAAATTGATCGCGATTCACGTCGTAAGCCGTCAGCGCTCCGCCAAACACGCACCCCGTGTCGACGTTGATTCGATTCGCGCGACGCTCGGGATCGGCGTTCGGCGTATGCCCGTGTACGATGATTTTTTCCCATCGCTCCTCGGTCGTCAAAAACGGACCGCGCGTCCAAAGAAACGTTTCGCGATCTTCTTCGAGATGAAGATCCGCAAGACGCTTACGAAGCGGGACCCCTGCGTGCACGAAGAAGTGATGTTCGGTTTCATGAAACAGCTTAAGGCCTTTTAGAAAATCGACATGCGCCTTTGGAATTTCAAAACTACCTTTTGGACCGGCGTAATTGGCAAGCGTCGTGCCCCCGCCGTTTAGAACAAACAACCCCGAACCGATGCTCTCGGGACGTTCGAGGAAATCAAGAAACATGGCTTCGTGATTTCCCATGAGCGCGACGACCTCGCAGCGCCCCCGCAGCTCAAGCACCAGGTCGATTACCCGTCGCGACTCAGTTCCACGATCGACGTAGTCTCCAAGGAAAACAACCAGCGTATCGCGATCGATTTCAAGCATGGAGATCAGCTTCTCGAGCTCAAGCGCGCAGCCGTGAACATCTCCAATCGCATAAATGCGTCGGTTTTTAGTTTTTGCCGAAGATGAGCCGTTACCGCTTAAAAAACGCTTGAACATGCGTTCTCAGTCTACCTCGAACGGAAATAAATCTGATATACAGGCTTCATGCTAAACCGAAAAACTCGACTCGAACGCGCACAGTATGTCTCTAGAACCCTCAAGCGCCTGTATCCTGAAACGCCGATTCCGCTCGACCATAACGACGCGTACACGCTTCTCGTAGCCGTTCTTCTCTCAGCCCAATGCACCGATAAACGAGTGAATCTGGTCACACCGCACCTCTTCAGGCTCGCCAATCGTCCTGAAGACATGGCTCGCCGCTCGCAGGCAGAAATTCTTGAAATCGTAAAACTTTGCGGCCTAGGTCCTCAAAAATCGAAAGCGATCCTCGAGCTTTCAAAAATTCTCGTCGAAAAATACAAGGGCGAAGTTCCAGCCGATCTCGACCTGCTCGAAGAGCTCCCAGGAGTCGGACACAAAACCGCGCAGGTCGTGATGGCGCAAGCCTTCGGCGTCCCAAGTTTTCCGGTCGATACGCACATCCATCGTCTCGCAAATCGCTGGAAACTTTCGAATGGGAAAAGCGTGATTCAAACAGAGAGAGATCTCAAAGATCTCTTTCCCGAAAAGGACTGGAACAAACTTCACCTGCGCATCATCTACTACGGCCGAGAGCACTGCACGGCACGAGGCTGCGACGGATCGTCTTGTATGATCTGCTCTCATCTCGACAAACGCACGAAACGCCAGCGCAAGTAGCTCGACCTAAGACCCGTGTTCATACTGTCTCGGCACAGACTTTGGTTCCATTTTGGAACCCACCCTCTGCCCGTCGATAGACCTCTGCCTAAATTAAAGGCGACACTTTGTCTGTATTCCGTTCTAACGAACCAACACACGACAAGGATGTTAAGTGATGTTCAGTTTGCTCAGCATACAAAGACGC
This sequence comes from Bdellovibrionales bacterium, assembly GCA_034002335.1. Classification (GTDB taxonomy): domain Bacteria; phylum Bdellovibrionota; class Bdellovibrionia; order Bdellovibrionales; family JAMPXM01. The sequence goes on from JAVFAU010000079.1 coordinate 4,784, forward strand.
TTTTTCCAAGGGCGCAAGACGTTCCTCACCGCACTCGCAACGACAACAGTTTTAGGAGCCTCGCTTATAGGCCTCCCTCATTTCAGCCACTCACACACAACAGATCTCTGCCACGGTTTCGTGCCGGAAAACGACATGAAGATTCCCGTCGGCTACAAATCAGCTATGGCCGGCGGTTTATCGGAACAAGAATTCCACAATGTCCTCGATCGTATCGAACGCCTTTTTGCTTCGGAGATCTCGCGCGAAGGCGGACGCCTTAAAGTGAATCGCAGATGGAGCGACTCGACGGTCAACGCCTCGGCCCAACAAACGGGCTCAACCTGGGTTCTCAACATGTACGGCGGTCTCGCTCGTCACCACGCGGTCACTGTTGAAGGTTTTGCACTCGTGGCCTGCCACGAACTTGGTCACCACATCGGTGGCGCGCCGAAAATCAAAAGCTTTTTCGGATTCAACGACTGGGCGACGAATGAAGGCGGTTCCGATTACTACGCCAATTTGAAATGTCTTCGCGTTTTCTTTGCCGAAGACGACAACGTCGCCATCGTCACACAAGCAAAAGAAGAAGGTCGACTTTCTCCCCTTGCAGAAGAGCTCTGCGAGCAAGAGTTTGCGCGTGAAGAAGATCAATGGCTCTGCAAACGCGGCACGCTTGCCGGCACTTCCGTCGCGGGTCTCTTTCAAGACCTTCGCAAAGAACCGACCGCTCCCGATTTCGGCACTCCAGATGCAAATCACGTTGCACGCACCGACGACAAGCACCCTGCCACTCAATGCCGTATGGACACATATTTGGCCGGAGCTCTTTGTAACGTCGATGTCAGCAACCGACTCTCAAACTCGGACTACCGTCAAGGTTCTTGTGTCGAGAATGTAGCAAAACTAGGGTTCCGCCCACGTTGCTGGTTCGCACCTTAATAATTCTATCAATTGGCTCGAGGCCAGATCGGTGTTAGGTTCGACCGATGGCCTCGAGATCTTTTTCTTCCGTTAAACTTAAAAGCATTATTCTCGCACAACCTGGAGCCAAATCATTCGGCTCAAATCAAAAGTTCGCTCTGCCCAAGGGAGCGACTTGGACCGGAAGAAAGATCGAACTTTCTCCTTCACGTCCGCTTGATTCAGGTGAAATCCTAGAGCAATGGGTGAGCCCCGCTTGGCGCCCGAGTGATATTCCACTCACGTTCCATTCAGACTCAGGCTCTCCATCGAGCCCGCTTTCAGCTAAAAACATCATGGCCTTGATCGACGTCGTGAACGAAGAATCGCACGTCTTGCAGTATCTTTTCGATGACGGACTTTGCTTAACGGCAAGTGAGCTTTTGCGCCACCCGCTCGGCCGCACCGTTCCTCGCCTCTTGCTGCCGCTCTCGCTTCAAATTCGTCCCGAAGTTGAAAACATAAGCCTCGCGCACCGTCCGATGGGACTTCGCCCGCAATGGCTGATTCAAAGCGACCAGACCATTGCAACCGTCTTGCTTGCGACAGAACGGGTGAATCGCGGTCTTTTCAGCGATGACGGCGATGAGCCCATTACCCTGCTCTTCACTCTTTCGATAGATCGCACGCAAACTCGCGAATGCCTTCAATTCGAAGGTGTCGACGTCGAAAAAGAAGATTCCGAGGAAAAAGCAAAAATCGGCGGCGTTCTTTGGAAAGTCATTTCCACCGAGCAGAACGAAGCCATTTATCGCGGCAACGTTCGCATCGAGCCAGCAACAGAAAGCCAAATCGAAGCCGCAGAAACGTATCGCTTCGACGACAAAACCCACAAGCTCGTCTTTCACTCATGGCGCGACCGCCTCGACGGCGTAAAAGCCTTTCTCTCTTCGAACATCGGTCCGGAAGCCGCGACGTCTTCAGGACGGCTCGAAGCGCGTGGTCACAGCGCCATCCAAGCCCTCATGACCGAAATTGAGACCCAGTCAAAAGACAGCGGCGATCGCGTTGTCGTCGAACCGAAGTCGGTGCATCTGACGTCGGGCGAGTTGCACCCTGTTCTAAACGTTACAAGCGATGGTTCGTTTCGCCTCAAGTTCTTTCTCGGATCCAAACTCGATGGTCGCGAACTTGAAGCGCATGGCCTCCCGCAATCGCTCCACTACGTCGTCCACCTTTTGCAATCAGGCTTAGGCGCGACGACCGGTTTCGCCAATATCGACCTCGCTCACGGCCGCAGAGGCCCAAAGCGTGAACGCGACCTCAAGCTTCTTCGTCATGTCGGTTTCGCGACCCTTCTTTTTTACGAAGTCACATCGTTCGCTCTTGGGCTTCCTGGCTCAGACGGCGACGTTGTCGAAACACTCATCGAAGTCAAAGCGCGACTCTACAGAAAATTCGCGGCCTTTTTGGCAAAAGGCGATTCATGGAACCCAGCGGAGTCTGCGGAGCCAACCGCCTCGCTCGAGAACTTGATTTCCGAAGGCATCATCGCTCTGCTCGACGGCACGATTCAGCAAATCATCGACGATTGCGCGGAAGAAAAGCAAACTCGCGTCTTTCTTCCCGCCGGTGAATATCGCATCGATGGATTGTCGGAAATCGTTATGCAGCTCTTCCACGCCATGCTCTCGGATCTCGCGCGCGAAACCGATGGCACCTGCTTTACGAAAGTTCGTGGAACTTGGTTTGAAGCCTTCTACAACAAACGCGTAGGCTTTCATCGCGAGGATCTCGTCATCCGCGAGGTCGTTCCACCGGAAGAAGATCACAAACGCGTTTACACGCCCGGAATCAACGAACGCTTCGTGATTCCAACGGCTAAAC
>JAVFAU010000080.1:0-7474 GCA_034002335.1 Bdellovibrionales bacterium
TTTATATTTCATCTTTTGTTTTTCTCGTACTTCTTGCGATTATATTTGGCGTAGGTGATCCGAAAACTTTTATTTATCTGAGGTACTAATCGGGTGAGTCCCGCTACTACGGCAAGCGACTATAAGGAACGAATTGAACTTGCCGGTGCCGCAGCTCTTGGCGCCGGCATTAGCTACGCCATATACGCGAACACCGCCCACGAGCTATTTCCGGTTCCTTTGATTGAAATCACAAACCACCATGGCGTCGTCTATAGCATCATGGTCACAAAGCTGCTTCTGCTTGTCGGATCGCTCTTTTACGCCGATACAAAACGCGACCATTCAAAATGGCGACAGTTTCTTCTTGGCGCAACGGCGCTTTCATCGGCATGGATATGGCTTGTTTGGTACTCGTGGTCCGGGGCCTTTATTCCAAGCCTCATCATCAGCTGCGCCTTCTTCGCATTCGCACTCAAATCTTCAGTCGCCGAACCCGAGCGCAGCGGACACGGCAACGCGGTCAGGAAAATCGCCTCTCTCATGCTCGGCATGACCTTCATATTGGCGGCTATCCAAAAACTGAACGGCGACTATCTTTATGGTGGCGAATTCTCAAGAGACGGCGCCTTTTTCACCAGCTTATATTTGTGGGGCCTGCCTTACGACGCCATCGTTCCGAACGGCACGCCACAGGCATCCGTTTTGCCCATACTCTCTATTTTAATCGAACTCATGATCGGCGTCGGAGTCATCTTGGCTTCTCGAATCTTCAGCCAACTCGCGCTGATTTTCGTGCTTCTGTTAGCTCCGATTGTTCCCAACATCTTGTTTGTCTATCTGATACTTTTTCCGTTTGTGATTTTATCAGACGACTTTCTCTGGAAAACGGTTCGAAACTCTTCTCTCTACACAGCTATACGCACACCCTTCTCCTGGACGTTCATCGCCATATTTGTCAGAGTCGGTGATTCCAACGTCGCCGCCATCTCAGTCAAAGTCTGGTTTCCGGCCCTACTCCTCTTGGGCGCCCACATAACGATCTTCGCAGCTTCCATGAAATTACCGCGACATAACAGTGAGCCCACGGCAGCAAAACTCTTTACCAAAAGCCTTGCTGCTGACCTCGTCCAGAGACCCATTTTCATCGGTCCGGTCCTCATGATCTTAAGCTTTCTTTCCTTCTATTTCGGCGCGCCGTCTCCCATCGGCTACAGCATGTTCTCGGCGCAACGCTACCGACCCCCATTACACGAAGTCAGAATACACGATCCATCCGCCTGCGACTTCATACAAAGAACAACACCCGTCTTTCATGTCACCGACACTAAGATCTCATTCGATGGACAGACCTGTGTTATTAGCCACCCTACGGCGAGCGGCATAAGCTCACTCACCTCGCGGATTTGCGATCAGCGGCAAAACCTAACGTGGGAAAAACGAGTGACACCGTCATCCGAATGGAGCCGTTCGAATTGCCTCGAACGCTCTGGAAAGTACAACTAACATGTCGACGCGTGTCCTTCTCGCTCTACAAGGACTTCTGCTTTTTGTATTTGAAACTGTGCTCGACGACTCGATTCGTTATTTCTCCGCTTACGGACCGGCAGACAGCCCCTTTCGCCTTTCCATCGCCTTTATTCCACTCACACTCTTGCTGGCGAGTTACCTGAAGCCTGAACGACGGACCTATCTTTTTCTGATATTTCCGTTTCTCTTTTTTAAAACGTGGCGACTTTCACTCTTATTGATCCCAATGCTCGTTTTACATCACCTCACTCGGTTCGCGCCTAAAAGCAATTTGCTCACGGCAAGCTTACTTGCCGGAACGATGATACTCATCTTCTGCTCCGGCATCCTGCTGCCCGATTCGACAGGCGCACTCAAATGGCTGTGGATCATGATTCACGTCACCTGGGGCATAAAAATGATCGCCTGGATTGTGACCGTCCGTGTTTATGCCGATCGACACTATACGCTTGATCAGCTCATCAACTATTTCTTGAATCCGGCTTTCTTCTTCTTCACAAATGATTTGAACGTCCTCACGCCCCGTCGATTCTTTTCATCCATCGTAACCGATGCGACGTCCGCACCGAGCGCCATACCAATACTCAAACAAACTTTTCTAGGAATGTTTCTTCTCCTCCTATACGGTCTGGTTCAGAGATATTACTTTATGAATCTCGATGAAGTCGGGATTCTCTCTTCTTGGTGGTTCGGCGGCGTCGCAAGCGTTTTGACGGCCATTCTCTTTCATGCGGCAAACGTCTCTCTGCAGGTTTCATTGCTCAATAGTTCCGGACACAACCTTCCGATCGATATGAATCGTCCCTGGCTCGCGGTTTCCCCTGGAGACTACTGGCGACGCATGCACTTCTTTGTAAGAGAATACATTTTCGACATTATCGTGAAACCGGTTCTTACGAATGTGTTACGCCATGGGTTCAGTGCGAATGTCGGTCGCTTCTCGGTCGTGACACTCTTGTATCTCATTTTCACCGGCACGCAGATCGGTTATCAGCCCTACCGTCAAGATCGCTCCATCACGGTCTGGTTCATTATCACGGCGGTATTTCTCGCGATGATCGTGCTACCGGAACTCTTGGGCGACGATGCCAAATCGAAACTATTCGCTAAACGACCCTGGCTAGGACGCATCCTCACCTTCGCTATCCTGATCGCCGGGTACTCGTTGATTTACCGCGTGCGCGCCGGGTTTTAATCGCCTATCATCATAGCGGTATGAGTGAACCTATCGTCAGAAAGCGATTTCACCCCGCAAGCCGACGCACCATCGATTTGATGGTCCCGGATACCGATTGGAATTCGTGGCAATGGCAACTCGCCCACGCGCAAGATATTCTTTTAACGCCCTACTACCGCTCCCTCGCAAGCGAGAACCAAATTCGCTACGACGAGGCCGTCGCGAAATCCCACTCCTCTCTACTCAACGAACCGATCTACGATAGCCTCTCGGTCACAAATGAAACTCTACAAACATTTACCCATACGACCGACAATCCGATTTATTTAGATACTCATGCGGTCTCGCGACTACCGCAAAGAATCGAAAGTGGCCTCATCGAGGCCCTAAAAAAATTTGATCAGGTCGTGATCAACACTCAATTTCAACATCCCGACGAGTGCACCGTTCAAGCCTTCGATGCCGCATCGGCCCTGGCGAACACGGGAGTCATTCTCAGCAACCGCACCACACTCCTACGCGGCGTGAACGACGATCCGGAGACCATTAAAGAGCTCAATCATCGCCTTCTTATGATGCGTATTCGTCCGTACTGTTTTTTCAGCGCTGATCCCATTTCTGAAACTCTCGGACTCGCGGTCCCGCCCCAAAGAGGCATTGAAATACTCGACACTCTTCGAGGATGGACCTCCGGTCTCGCCGTTCCCCATCACATCGCACTGAACGTGGCAGGTGGAAAAGCGTATATTCCAAACTACATTCGAAAAAAAGAAGGCGACGTGTACGTCTTCAGAAATTACCGCAACCAAGAATATCGCTATGAAGATTCGTAGCGCTCTTGCGCTGTTCGCACTATCCGCTCTCACGTTTCTCGTCACATATTGGCTGAAGTCGGCAAGCGACGTGCCTTTTTTGTATTCTCTCATTCATCCCAGTCCCGAACTCACAAAAGGCCTTTGGCTTCTGCCGCTAGCCACGGCTTTCATATTGGCGGCTCGCTCGCATGTTCCCGAATGGGCCGTGGTTGGGTTTTATCTGGCTTTTTTTGCTTTGATTTCCCCGACGCTCGCGTTCGCGATCGCACTCATCGGAGTCACGATTTCTTTTTTCCTCATCGAAGACTCTCTCCCGCGCAAGGGCAAGTTCGCGCACGGGTGGGGATTGATCATTCCCACATTCACCGTCCTTCTCGCCTATGCGCCGGTTCTTCTGTACACCCTCGAACTTCGCCTCAGTTTCTTTCAGTTTTTTTGCGTGATCGTTTTCAAGGCCAGCCTTGCAATGCGAATGATCAGCTGGGTCGTGCATAAACGTGTCTACAAACGAACGACTTTTCCGACTTTGCGTGAATATCTCGAATTTCTTTACTGCCCGGTTTTTTTTGTGGCTCCCGGGCAGATTCAGTTTTTCCTCTACGACTATTTTCATCAGAGCAAAACCCTTAAGGGATCAGGGGAGCACGGAGAATTTCGAAGCCTTGCTCTTGCGCTCTGGGGCCTTGCACTTATGGTGCTATTTAGTTTCATGTCCTATTTCTTCACGCACACGCTGTTTTCACTTCCGGGAGCCTTTGAAGGCTTGAAGCTCTGGTTGCTTCATTTTGCTTTCGGCTTCTACTGGCTCATCGCAATCTACTTTCAGCAGACGGCTGGGATGTCGTATCAAGTCGGAATCGCACGCCTTATGGGCTACCGTTTCAAGTACGACATGCACTGGCCGCTGCTCGCACGCTCTCCCATCGACTACTTGAGACGACATAGCTCCTACGTGCGCGACTACATCGTCGAAGTCGGCCTTAAACCAACGGCACTTCCCCTTATACGCAGGGACATTTCGCCATATCTTGTTTATCCATTGATGTCGTTTGTCAGCTACGCCGTTTTCATTGGGGCCCAAACCGGCTACCGCACCGACACCAATCGGCCCTGGCTTGAAACTCTCGGTCTAATTGTGTTTCTTTTGATCTACTTGATTTTACCCACCCTCAAACAGCTTTTTCGGAAACTTCTCAACCGACCCTCGTCACCTGCCACCACTCTTGCCTCCGGTCTCGACGAGAAGCCAATACGCCGCTGGACCGCATATGACTACCTGGCTTGGATAGGAACCCTCTCTCTCTTGAGCTTGAGCAAGGCCGTTCTCGGACTCGCGCGAGTCGTCTCGATTCAAAACTGATCTCTGCGAATCATTTGTTATCTCTATTGAAATTCAACATACTGTGGAAATGAAAGTCCCAGATATTTTTCCTCCTTCGCGCCGCCACGCCCGCTGGAAATCTGTACCAGATGCTGACTGGTCATCTTGGACATGGCAGCTGCAGAATCGCATTGCCACACTCGAAGATCTCGCCGCGACCGCAGCTATGGACCCGAGTTTTCGCATCAACCTCGACGACGTTCGAAAGACACAGAAGAACTTCAACTTCGCGATCACACCCTATTATTTTTCACTCATGGATCTGGCGAACGAATCTTGTCCGATTCGACTTCAAGGAATCCCCTCGAGCCTAGAAAACGTTAAACTTGAACACGAGTACTTCGATTTCCCCAAAGAAGAAGAGATGATGCCCGTCCCCGGCCTCACTCATCGGTATCCGGATCGCGTGATGCTATATACGACTCATCACTGCGCCATGTATTGCCGCTTCTGCACACGAAAACGCAAGGTCTCAAATCCAAGTTCCGCCCTTCAGCGCAAACAGATTCTGGATGCAATCGAGTTCATTAAGGGGCAAACGTCGATTCGCGAAGTCATTTTAAGCGGCGGCGATATCTTCTCATTCGCGGATAGGCAACTCGAGGAAATCGTACAGATGACTCGGGCGATTGAACACATCGAGATCATCCGTCTCGGAACCAGAAATCTCGTGACGCTTCCACTTCGTGTGACTCCGGAGCTAGCGAGAACCTTAGGACAGTACCAACCTCTTTACATTCACACTCACTTCAATCATCCCAATGAATGTACACCCGAGGCCTATATTGCATGTCGACGATTGCGCGACGCCGGCTGCGTCGTGAACAATCACACGGTTATGCTTAAGGGCATCAATGATGATCCTAACGTGATTCGCGAGTTGAACCGACGCCTTGTGCTGATGGGCGTTCAACCGTATTACGTTTACCACTGCGATCTCACGTTTGGCTCATCGCATTTTCGAACGCATATCGAAAACGACGTCGCGCTCATTCGAACGCTGCACGGAGAAACAGACTGGACACGGGCGATCGACGTCCCTCACTACATGATCGATACCCCCGGCGGCGGAAAAATCGAACTCGTCTAAGCCGGTCGATACCTTTTTCTCAGCGCTGCAAGATCAGTTTTTCCATTGGCCATGTAAGGCCACGCATCCACATAGACCAGATCTGTTGGGCGCTTAAAAGGTGAGAGCTTTTCAAGACTATGTCGGTGAATCTGTATCTCTCTATTTTTGCATGTCTTTTCGTCGAGAGGCTCTTTCGCATTCCAGAACAGTACGAGCCGCTGCCCGGTTCTTTCATCTGAAAACCCGATAGCTCGACATTCGTGAATAAGACCCGATGTTTGCAATTCGCTCAAAGCGCTCTCTACTTGCGAAGAATGGAACCGAAATCCATTTACGGCGATGACCTCGTGCTCCCGACCCTCCAGGACGATTCGAATGCCTTCGTTCTCCTGAACCAGAGAGCCGCGATCATCCGTCACATACCAGCCTTCTTGATCTCGCAAGCCAATCATCTGCCCGTCACGACATTCGAAGCTCGCCATTCCATCGCTTCTAAAAGCGAGCCGTCCATTTAGTTCGCGTACTTCAAATCCGCTATAACAGAGCCCGACATCACCTTGAGCTCTTTGAACATCTCTCTCCGCCGGACCGAACGGGCGTTTTGAAAGGATGTGCGCAAACTCCGTCATTCCGTAACGCATCTCTGGAACCAAACCCGCTTTGACTAAATCATCCACGACCACTTGTGGAAGGGTCATGCCTCCAAAATAAAGCGGCAGCCCATGGACCCCAATCGGCTTGTCTTGCAAAGAATCGCACAGTGATCGAATCGACGCCGGGGACATCACCAAAAGATCGTACGGAGTTTTAAGCACTTCTCCAAGAAACCGAGCTAGCGGACGCCGACGGGTACGATCAGAAAGGCCGATCGTTCCGCCACTTAAGAGAACCGGCCACAACGTATTCAAACCACCCGATGTAAAATGCGGACGCAGATTGAGAATGCGCTTCCCACTCACCAGAACGTCGTTTGACTTCTCGATACGTGCTGCGGCGATGAGATCTCTATGTTTAAAGACGATCAGCTTCGGACTTGCGGACGTGCCAGAGGTGAACAGCCCCAGCGCGCATTCATCGACCGAACGAGGCGCAGTCGCCGTTTCGAACCTTAAAGATCTGTGGTCGGAACTCGAATCGGCATCGTCGCTGCGGTCCTCGCAAAAAGGCGCAACCGACACGATCGTTAGTCTCGAAACCTCATTGCTCAGAAAACGTGGCTTTAGACCTTCTTCCAAAAGCAGAACAGCCTCTTTGTCTCCCGCTGTTTTACGAGCCTGGTTCCATTCGTATTCCGTGTAGTCCTCGTGAATGAGAACGGGAAGCAAGCCAGATCGCCATGCCGCTAAAAGCGATTTGATATACGCCACACTATGGGAAGCACAGATAAAAGCAACGGTCGCACTTGAGCGATTTTTCGTCAGCTGTATGGCCAGACGACCGCTTGCGAGATCGACCTCATTCCATGTCCAACCTTTTGCACGATCAGCATCGCACACAAACACCGAATCCTTGCGGCACAC
>JAVFAU010000081.1:0-7435 GCA_034002335.1 Bdellovibrionales bacterium
CTCTTGTCCCGTCGCGCTTCCCCGCTCCGTCGCGACCGCTTCGGTTTCTGAATCCGCACCCTCGCCTCGCACTGTTTTCATCGCACACCCGCCCAAAATTCCGACGAACGAAAGCACGACGATTAATCGCAATACTGATTGAGTATCCATTGAGAGCGCCCTTCTGACGTGGGACTCAGCGTTTCGCTTTTGCCTGGCGCAATTCACGCTCGACATCGCGACTCTTTATCGCTTCGCGCTTGTCGGCCCCTTGCTTGCCCTTGGCGATTCCTATTTCGATCTTCGCCCAACGTCCCTTAAAGTATAGCTTGAGGGGAACACAGGTAAATCCCTTCTCGCTCATTGAGCGATCCAGGCGATCAATCTCGACCGAAGACAAGAGAAGTTTACGAAGACGCTCGGGCTCGTGATTCAGATAACTCGAGGCGCGATAAGGCGCGATGTGGGCTCCCTGAAGATAAACCTCGCCGTTTTTAAAAACGATGTAGGAGTCCTTGAGCTGAATGCCATTTTCACGAAGAGACTTCACTTCGCTTCCGAGCAGAGCCACGCCCGCCTCGATCGTATCGACGATCGTGTAGTCAAAACGCGCTTTACGATTTTCGGAAACAAGTTTCACCGAGACCTTTTGAGTACTCGACTTGGAACCTGCTGAGTTTTTCGAAGAACCCTTCTCTTTAGCCACGGGTCACACCTATCGTAACCGACGGAACAGCTCAAGGAACTGTTCGGGAGAAAACTCCTCCGCTCGCGCCGTTTTGGTAAAACCCATCTGTTCGATAAGCTCCTCCAAACGCGCACGCTCCAGCGAAGCTCCGCCCTTATGACTCCATCCAGCAAGATTGCCCGCAAGCAGCTTGCGTCGATGCGCGTAGCCAGCCTTCGTGAAACGAAGAAACTCTTGAAACTCCTCGGCGGCTGGCGCATCGGCGCGTCGACGGAATCTCAGAACACGACTGGCCACTCTTGGCGGCGGAAAGAAGTCCTGAGGACCGGCATCGCAGACAGTATCGACCACCCACCCGATCTGCGCGATCACCGAAAGAAGACCGAAGTCCTCTGTTTTCGGTTTCGCGGCGATACGTTTGGCGACTTCTTTTTGAAACATCAAAACCATCGATGTCAGACCGAATGGGGCCACCGAACGCTCCACCACAAGACTTGATGAAATCTGATACGGAAGATTCGAAATCAAACGACTACCGGCGGGAAGTTCCAATTTCGCCCAATCATACTGAAGCGCATCCGCCTCGATCACGTTCACACCGGCCGCGCGCCAATGTTCGGCAAACGTACGGTCAAGCTCGATCACTTGAAATGAAACCCCGGAATTTCGGCTTTGTTCGATCAGGCCCTCGGTCAACGCCCCTAAACCCGGACCGACTTCGACAAGACTCGCGGGCTTGGCTCCCGCTTCGTTCGTCGAAGCCGCGTAATGAAGAATGCGCTCGATCACATGATCCGAAACCAAAAAGTTCTGCCCGAGCGAACGCTTCGGCCCCGTTCCCAACTCACGAATTTTAGCAAGCAGACGCTCGCGCCGACTGCTCATAATGAAACCTCTTGATCCAGCGGCGCCTTCGGCTCGGGCCCGAGTGTTTGTTCCGATCTTTGTCCCGCGTTCAAACGAATGATTCCCGCATAGCCGATCATCGCCGCGTTGTCCGTGCAATAACGAAGCGGCGGAATCGCGACGCCTTCGCCCCATTCCTGAACGCGCTCGCGCAAACGAGAATTCGCCGCGACTCCGCCCGTGAGAACGATGCGAGAAACACCCTCTCTAGTTGCCGCTCGCATCAGTCGCGACGAAAGAACATCCACCACCGCTTCTTGAAAACCCGCGCATAAGTCGGCCAGCAGCCCTGGCTTCGCGTCTTTAGATCCGCTTTCCAAAAAGGCTTTCGCCTCTTGCGCCACGCATTCACGGTCGTCCGGCATCAATTCCTCGATCATGCGAGCCGCCGCTGTTTTTAGCCCGGAAAAACTCATGTCATCGCGTTCATCTTTGATCATCGCACGTGGAAACATGAATCGATCACGACGACCGACCTTGGCGAGACGATCAACGCGCACACCTCCCGGAAACCCGAGCCCTGCCCGCTTCGCGAACTTGTCAAAAGCCTCGCCTGCGGCATCGTCGAGCGTGCGTCCGAGAACTTTGTATTTTCCAAAACCATCCACCCGATACAGCGTCGTGTGACCACCACTCACCGCGAGCGCGACGTACGGAAAATCAAAACCCGCAGGCGGCGCGTATTCATCATCGTGCAAGAAAGGCGCAATCAAATGCCCTTCAAGATGATTGATTCCGATAAAAGGCTTTCCTGTCGTGAGACTCAAGGTTTTCGCCGTCACGAGCCCGGTGAGCAAAGCCCCGATAAGCCCCGGACGCGACGTCACCGCGATCCCGTCAATCTCGGCAAGCGTAACGCCCGCACGCGCAAGCGTCTCTTCGATCAACGGCAAGAGATGGTGCGTATGATTGCGCGACGCGATCTCCGGCACGATACCGCCGAAACGAGCGTGATGAAGATCCTGCCCGGCCATCAAACAGGCCGCGACGCGACCATCCGCCTCGACGACCGCAATCGACGTGTCGTCACAGCTTGTTTCAACGGCAAGAACTTTACGGAACACACTCACTCAATTTACTTCTTCTTTTTCGCGTTGAGCGTCTTCAAGCGACCGCGCGCGCGCTCCGCTTCTTTCGACTTCGGCGCCTTCGCGACCACCTCTTCGTAGAAGAGTTTCGCGTCGTCAATCATACCAAGCTCTTGAAAGCTCACGCCGATCTTATAAGTGGCCGCCGTAAAGCTGCGCCCCTTCGGATAACGCTTGCGATAATCTTCGTAGGCGAAAATCGCATCTCGCCAAGCCTTCTGTTCAAACTTCGCTTCGCCGACATTGAACGGATTCTTGTCGGTCGCACCGGCCGCCGCCGTCCCCGAAGATGCCGCCGCGGCTCCCGCTTGAATCGCGGTCTGCAAAGCCTGGTTCGACGCTCGCACCTCTGCGATTTCCGATTGCAGCTTCACCATTTCTTCTCGGAACGCCGCGAGTTTCGTGTCTTGCTCCTTAAGCTTCGCTTCGAGCGCGAAATCGTTTTTCTCGGCGCGATCTTTGATTTGAGTCATGCGCGCATCGAGCGTGTCGGTACGACCGTTCACACGACGAACTTCCTCGTCGACTTCCGAGAACCTGGCCGAAACATCAGCTGACGTCTGCTGAAGATTCACCACCTGCTTGCGTAGAACCTGTTTCTCTTCTTGTTCCTTCACGCCCGCACGCGTCTGCAAACAGCCCGTGACCAGAAGCGAACCCGCCAAAACGACAAACGTCATCGCCTTCTTCGCGTTCATGTTTTCCATGCCCATGCTTGCCCCCAGTTCTGGTTCAGTCTCACACACTCACATCGGGCCCGATCGCCCCGATCTAAGGAGCGAAGTCGCCCGATTCGAATCGCGCCAAACGAGACGCGTTTTCGGCTTGTTCCGCCAGATTTCGCGCCATCACGAAGCGTTCCTGCGCTTCATCATATGCTCGATTGCGGAAAAATGCTTCACCTTCCCGATAAGCTTGCTCGGCACGGTACCAAAGAGCAGGAGCGAATCTCGGCGCTTCCGAATCTCTTGCTCCATCCATGGCCGCTCGTGCGATGGCGTATTCATCCACCGGAATCATCGAAACACAACCTGCTTGAAGCCCGATCACCAGAAGGCACCCGAAGGCCCAAACAAGAAAACGGACCGACGCCGCTCGCGCCTGGTCCGTCAATCCTGCAACGCCTGTCGTGCCGTTCCCGCTTTGAACGTTCCCGTCTCGACCGCGCTGCTTTTGATTTTTTCGATCCATCATCACTTCACGTTATTGGAAGTTATTGAAGAGGAACAAAGTTCGCACGACGGTTCTTCGAATACGAAGCTTCCGTATCACCGTGCGCGAGTGGCTTCTCTTCGCCGTAGCTGATGATCGTCAAACGACGGCTCTCAACTCCAAGCTCTTCAAGATATTGACGAACTGACTTCGCACGACGCTCTCCAAGCGAGAGGTTGTACTCGGTCGATCCGCGCGCATCCGTGTGACCTTCGATTTGAATCGTCACGCGTGGATTCGCGTTGATCCATTGAGCGTTGCCACGCAAAGCGCGCTTCGCAGTTTCAGTCAAAGCCGCACGATCGTATGCGAAGTAAACTGTTTCAAGACCCGCGATATTGCCGGAATCAGAACCCTGAGGGTCGAACGACATATCTTGGTCGATAACCGCAGGCGCGCCATCAGCAAAACCTTCGGCTCCGCCTTCTCCATCTGCTCTCTTTGGCTTCGTACACGAAGCGACTGTCATAACGAGCAACAGGCATAGTGCGACAAACGATGTGGAACGGACGAGACGTTGTTGAGAATCTTGTTGCATGGCGTAGATCTCCTTCTTGAGTGAACATTGTTGAAAACGCGAATGTTTTTGTCAAAGGGCATTGAAGTAAAGATTTACGATGTCATGATGAATGCAACGCTACGGCAACACGGTTCACCACACTCGGAACGAGACGTGAAACTCCATGGAGCCCGGGGCTGCTTTCCCCGAGCCCCTTTTTTGGGATCAGCCGTAAGTGCGAACACTGCGAACACTGCGAACACAAGGATACGCGAATAGATGAGCGGATATATGACAACAATCTTGTTACGACTTGTTCGAGCCAGCCTGTCATGCGTGGCTTTTGTTAGTGCCTTTACACCTGTTACCGCCTTCGCCGCTGATCCGAACATCACCTGGCAAAGAATCCGAACACAGCACTTTGAGATTCTGTTTGACTCAAGGCATCACTCTCTTGCGAGAGACTTCGCCCGTCATGCCGAAACAGCATGGCTCACACTTGCCCCCGTTTTGCGCACATGGCCCGACAAAACTGTTGTCGTCATCGACGACAGTGGAGATCAGGCGAACGGCATGGCCACGGGGTTTCCTTACCCGCAAATCCATCTTTATCCCACGCCACCCAACCCCGGAGAAACCATCGGCGACATCGGTCCTTGGAATCTCGAGCTGATGACTCACGAATACGTGCACGTCCTTAACTTCCAACCCGCCCACGGCGTATTCCACATGCTCCGCAATATCTTTGGAAGCATCATTCGACCCGGCATCATGCTGCCGCGCTGGTATCTCGAAGGACTTGCCGTCGAACTCGAAACTCGCTTCTCACCTTCGGGCGGCCGCCTTCGCTCACCCGACTTCACCGCCATCCCGCGCGCCATGGTTCAAGACGACATCCTTCGCAAAGAAGACATCTCTCGCATCGGCGAAACATCGATTCCCGACTGGCCGGGCGGTACCCGTCCTTACCTGCTAGGCGGGCTTGTCTGGAACAAACTTGCGCGCGAGAACCTTTCTCTCGTCGGAGATCTCAACGATCATTACGCCAAACGCATGCCGTTTTTCATCGACGGCCCGCTTCGTCAAAGAACGGATCGCGACTGGCAGGGCTACCTCGACGACGTGTACACGGACATCGAAAAGCGAGCCGTCCAACAGATCGAAGTCATCTGCGAATTCGGTTGCGTCGAAGGAACCAAACTCGGAGAAACCGGCTTCTTCACGCGCTCCCCCGTTCTCGCCCCGCCCTCCGAAGGGGTACCGCCCGCGCTCGCCTTCATCGCCCGCGAACACAATCGCGAGTCCGTTGTCATGGTCGCCCGCCCCACCCAAACCGAGGGTACCGCCCCTTCGCGCGAAACGAAGTTCGACCTTCAAAACGCCACGCGGGTTTCCGAGCCGACCGCCGCCACGCGCGTCGCTTGGCTTTCGAACTCCGCAGGTCTTGTGTACGACGGCATCGACTCGTTCGGACGTCACGAGCGCCGCAGCGATATCTGGCTCTACGATTTCGCTCAAAAGAGGGAAACGCGCCTTTCGCGCGGATGGCGCGCTCGCGAACCGGACGTGAGCCCGAGCGGAACCCGCGTCGTGTTCACTCAAATCACACCGGGCCGCACGCACATCGCGGAAGCCACACTGAGCCGAAACTCCGAAACCGGAAAATGGTCCCTGGGTACCGCCCGCACTCTCTATTCTCCAAGTGAAACCGACCACGACGCCCGCGTCGCATGGCCGACGTTTTTAAACGATCACACCGTCGTTTTCGCGGAACGCACCTCGGATGGACGTGAAACCCTTAAACTTCTGACTCTCGCCCAAAACACGGAAGCTCAACCCGCATCGTCCACTCCCGGTACCGCCCGCACCCTCGACACCGGTGGCTCCGCAAGCTTCCCGCGACTTGTCGCCAAAGACGGAGCCCCCGCCCTTCTTTTCGCCTCCAACCGCACAGGCGTCACAAATCTCTACATAGCGAAAATCGAACAGCCGTCCGCGACATCTTCGCTCTCGTTGGGTACCGCCCGCCCTCTCACGAACTCGACGACACGCGCCTGGGTCGGCGACCTTGATCCCACGACAGGAACACTCATCTACTCACGTCTCGACGGGGACGGCTCGCACCTACGGTCACTGACTCAAACGGAACGCTCGCACAATGCAACCGTTCAAGAGGGCCGTCTTGCGCAGGTTCCACCCCTCATCGAACGCAACGAAGAACCACACGTCGTTCCAGAAGTCGCTTTGTCCGAAGCCGACTTGAAAGCTCGCGACTTCAGCGTCTGGCCGTACATGCTTCCACGATATTGGATGCCCTACGCCGCATTCGTTCCAAACGGCGCGTTCCTCTCGGCCTCGACATCAGCCGGCGATCCCTTGGGGCGCCATGTGTTTTCAGCCTCTCTTTCGACCGACACGCGCATCGGAAAACCCAACGCGTTCGTCGCCTATTCCAACTACACAACCGATGTTCGCTTCACGATTTTGGGTGACGACTTTTGGCAGCGGCTCTCGTCGGCGGGACTCGATCGTCGAACAACGACCGGCGACCTTTCGGCTCAGTTCTTTATCCCGACGCTTTCAAACAAATGGCGTGGCGAGCTCGGCTTCAGCCACCAGCGAACCGAACTTCCTCTTGGCGCCGGCGCGGTCGACACACGCATTCGCGGTGGCCCGCGTGTCGGCATGATGTGGCAAGATCTCTCGCAGCGCGGTCACGAAGTTTCCCCCGAAGAAGGCGGAAGCTTTCGCTTCACTCACGCGCGCTACCTGCCCGACCTCGGAAACCAAGTTTACGATAAAACAGACTTCGCGGCCTCCACCAACTTCTCAAAGGTCTCGCACCCAAGACTGCTTTCTTGGCTACCGGCGCGCCACGTCCTGAGCGCGACTCTCGGAGCCAGCTGGCTACCGGGTTTAGACCGTCTGTTTCTTGGGCCTTCGAGCATCAGCCTTCCCGTCGAGTCCGTGGCGCTCGGGGCGGTGAGTACGAGCTTTGTGATGCGCGGATATCCATCGGGCTCGTTCCTCGCACGCAAGTTCGCGCGCGGCTCCCTTGAGTAC
>JAVFAU010000082.1:0-7279 GCA_034002335.1 Bdellovibrionales bacterium
GAGGCGTTCGCGGAGTCCGAAGATACGGTCGCGACAAAAGAGGCTTGGCTGGGTGAAAAAGCACGCGTTGCCATCGCCGCGCTTCTTTCTGCGCCGATGGTTCTTGCAATGGTCTTCGAGCCCTTCGGTTTGCACCTCATGCCGGGCGGCTGGGTCCAGCTTGCCTTAACAGTTCCCGTACAGTTCTGGCTCGGTGCGCGCTTTTATCGAGCGGCGTGGGGAGCCGTGAAGGCGCGTTCGGGCAATATGGATCTTTTGGTCGCGCTCGGAACGACGGCGGCCTTTGGTCTTAGTCTCTATCATCTGCTCAAATACGGCGAACATGCTGGGCATGGCGAGCAAGGCGGTCTTTATTTTGAGAGTGCGGCCGTGATCATCACGCTCGTCTTATTCGGAAAATACTTGGAGTCGCGAGCGAAACGTCAAACGACCGAGGCTATTCGCTCTCTTCAAGCACTTCAGTCGGATGTCGTTTCGGTGAAACGCGATGGCAAGATTGTTGAAATATCGATTCGCAAACTTAAGATCGGTGATCTAGCCGTGATTCGTCCTGGAGAACGCATTCCGGTCGATGGCATCGTCGTCGAGGGAATGAGTCAGATCGACGAGTCTTTTTTAACAGGCGAGAGTGTGCCGGTCGTAAAAGAAGTGGACGATCAAGTGATGGCCGGATCCATTAACTCCGACGGTCTCTTGGTCGTGCGTGCGACGGCGCTTTCAGGTGAGACCGTGCTCGCGAAGATCGTTCGCCTCGTTGAAAACGCTCAGGCGGCGAAAGCTCCTATTCAACGACTGGTTGATCGAGTCAGCGCGATCTTTGTTCCCGCGGTTCTTGGTTTTGCGCTCGTCACAGGGCTCGTTTGGGGATTCACTGCAGGGGATTGGGAAGCTGCATTGGTGCACGCCGTCGCGGTGCTCGTGATTGCATGTCCGTGTGCCCTTGGTTTGGCGACTCCGACTTCGATTATGGTTGGCACCGGCTTGGCTGCGAAAGCGGGTATCTTGATTAAAGACGCGGAAGCGCTCGAGACAGCTCATTCCGTCACGATGGTCGCGTTCGATAAGACCGGGACACTGACCGAAGGTAAGCCCGAGGTTCAGCGCATTTCGGTGCGCACTGAAGGTTCGCAAGGTGAGGCTTCCGAAAAAGTGAAGCAGGAACTTCTTCGTGCGGTTGCGGCTTTGCAATCCGGTAGCGAGCATCCGTTGGCACATGCCACAATCGAACGGGCTCGTCGCGAGGGGCTTGATTGGAGTGCGATTCATGCGACCGGTGTACGGGCCCTTGCGGGCCGTGGTCTTGAGGGCGAGATCGCGGGTGAGAAGTACTACGTCGGAACAAAACGTTTGATGGACGAGCTTTCGATTGCGACGGTGGAATATCAAGATGAGGTCGCGGAGCTTCAGGCAACCGGGCATTCAGTTTCATATGTTGCCGTGGTGACAAACGGTGTAGGTCGCGTGCGTGGAATTCTCGCGTTCGCGGATCAAATCAAAGCGACCGCTCACGCCGCCATTGAGAATCTTACGAAAGCGGGTATTCGCTCGATTATGGTTTCGGGAGACAACGCGGGGGCGGCGAAGTCGGTCGCAGATCGCATTGGGATTCGCGAAGTGCGAGCCGAAGTTTTACCCGAACAGAAGTCGCAGGTGATTGCAGAGCTTCGTAAAGAGGGCCTTGTGGTCGCGATGGTGGGTGACGGCATCAACGATGCTCCGGCGCTTGCTGCGGCCGATGTCGGCATCGCAATGGGAACTGGAACGGATGTCGCGATGCACACGGCGGGTGTCACGCTGATGCGTGGAAACCCACTTTTGGTTTCAGATGCCATCGACATTTCAAAAAGAACGTACCGCAAAATTCAGCAGAACCTGTTTTGGGCGTTCATCTACAACGTCATTGGAATTCCATTGGCGGCTCTCGGCTACTTAAGTCCCGTTATCGCGGCCGCCGCGATGGCGTTTAGCAGTGTCAGCGTTGTCGGAAACGCGCTTTTGCTGCGTCGTTGGAAACCGCGTCACTCTTGAGGAAGAGTGGTAAGAAAACTCTCGGCTTGCTCAAGTTTTTCTATTTGAGCAAGAAGCTCGTCTTCAAGCTGTGTGATTTCCTTGGTGAGACGATCAAGAGTCGCGGTGAGGGTTTGGATCTCATCGCGCCGTCCGGGGTCGCCGTTGGCTGAGCCGGCGAGCGAGGCATTGAGCGCGTCGGTCGTTTGCTCTTGTTCTTTTGTGAGGTTTGCGATTTTCGCCTCGATCTTCGTGATCTGCCTTTGAGATTCGCGCGCCTCCGCTTGATATTTTTTGGTGAAATCTTTGGGTCGGTTTGAGTTCTCGGTGCGTTCACTTTTAGGTTCGGTCGCAGACGGTGATGCTTTTTCTTGGATGTTTTGGATGGCGGCGTAACGAGCCTTCAGCGCGCCCTTTTCGAGACTCCATACGTAGTCGTCGTAAGTCCCCGGGTAAATTTCGGCGCGACCATCGCGAATCTCAAGAATTTTGGTCGCGATTCTGCCGATGAACCCGCGGTCGTGACTCACGACTACCACCGTGCCTTCGTAGCTTTTCAAAGCTTCGGTCATAGCTTCGACCGTGTCGAAGTCGAGATGGTTCGTCGGTTCGTCCATAAGAATAAGAGGGCTTCGTTTAAGAAGAATCTGCCCGAGCGCGACGCGCGATTTTTCTCCACCCGAGAGCACTCGGATCTTCTTTTCAATCGCATCGCCGTTAAAAAGAAGCGAGCCTGCGATATTTAGAATGTCTTGGCGAAGAATGTCTTTGTGCGCGGCCTTTTCGAGGGATTCAAAAACCGTGTCTTCGGGATTCAGCTCTTCGGAAACGTGTTGCGCGTAATAAGAGAGGCTTACCTGATAACCAAGCTTCCGTTCGCCCTGAAGAAGAGGAATGCGGCCCGCAAGCGATTTTAAGAGTGTCGACTTTCCGGCGCCGTTGAAACCGACGACGCCAAGATGATCGCCTCGTTCAAGGCGAAGGTTCACGCCCGTTAAGATGCTTTTTTCGAGGCCTGTTTTTTGAGCCCCTTCATCTTGATTCAAATATCCAAGCGTCGCATTGGTTAAAAGCATCGATTCTTTTCCAGTGTGCACAGGGGGTGGAATCTTGATGCGCGCCCGAACGGGAAGATCCTTGATTTCGATCTTTTCCATTTTCTCAAGCTGCTTAGCTCGACTCTGCGCCTGTCGTGCCTTTGTCGCCTTCGCTCCGAAGCGGTCGATAAAGCTTTGCAGATGCTTTCGTTTGGTTTCTTGATTGGCGGCCTGAGCCTCGAGAACCGTGCGCAGCTGCGCTTTTTGTTCAAAGTAGTCGTCGATATTTCCAGGGAACTTCGTAATTTCGCCTTGCTCGACTTCGAGCGTGTGATCGGTGGTGCGTCGTAAGAACTCGCGATCGTGCGAAATCAAAAGAAATGCACCTTCGTATCCTTGCAGAAATTTTTCGAGCGCGATCACGCTTTCGAGATCGAGAAAATTTGTCGGCTCATCGAGTAACATAAGGTTTGGCTGCCGACCGATCAGCGAAAGCAGCTTCATGCGCATGCGGTAGCCACCGCTGAGCTCGTGAAATGGAACGCGAAAGTGTCTTTCGCTGAGACCGAGTTCAAGACCAAGCTGTTTGAGTTCCCAGATAGGGGTCAGACTGATTTCCGTTAAAAACTCTTCGGCCGAGCGGTCGAGAGGTTCCCTTGATTCTTGTTCAAGATAACCGACTTTAAGTTTTTGAGACTTCGTGATTTCGCCTGAATCGAGGGATTCTTGCCCAACCAAGATTTTAAACAGAGTTGTTTTGCCGGCACCGTTGGGCCCGATGACGCCGACATGATCGCCTTCGTTGATCGCAAACTGCGCGCGATCAAAGAGGAGTTTTGTGCCGAACTGTTTTGTACCGTTTTGAAGCTGAAGCAGGTTCATGATATTTTCAATGATATATACTTACGCAGCTCGGATTGCACGAGATCTTGTCCGTATTTGATCTCAAGCGCGCGCACGGCGAAATGATACTTGGCCGTGGTCGTGAAGAAGTCCGTGAATGCATAATTCAGGGCGCCTCCTCCAATGGCACCGACAATGGGAACGCTTTCGGCCAGGAATTTTTGAGAAACGCGAATTTGAAATGTTTCGGCGACCTTTGAAATCATGCGCACGATGATCGGCGCTGATCCTTTCTCGATCAGCGAGAGGAGTTCCTTGGTCGAAAGGGTCGCAGCTGTTTCGGCGATCTTGTTGACGATTCCCGCAAACGAAGCACGGGTCATAAAGTACGAGGAATTCGCGGCATCGTCGGCTTTGCCTGGTGTTCCCATGCTAAAGACCATCAGGCATTCAAGTTGAATTTGAAGATCGGTGATATCGTGTCCGTAAAGTCGGGCCTGATCGAGTATGCTACGCAAGATCACGACCGTCGTGAGAGGCAATTCGACGGCGAGGCCAGGAAGGCCGACAAGGCCGCTCGCGGTTCCGGCAAGGGTGGCGATGCCTTTGTGGAGACGTGCGGATTGTATCGGTTTCGATTTTGACTCCTGAGGGATCGTTTTGACGGCAACAAGCATTGCTTTTTGAATGGCGCGCTCAGTGGTTCGTGCAATGACGGATTGGGCTCTGGCCGGAAGTTTCTCTTGAAAGGATTCAATCGGTTTTCCAAGCCAAGAGAGCCCTTTGATGACAAGGCCGGGATCGCGAAAAAAGAGACCGGCTTCGCGGAGAAGTAAAAGCTCCTCGGCCGTAAAGATCTCGTTCGAGAGAGTTTCGTCCTCGAGATGGTTTTTGTGCTGGTTTTTCTGCGAATCCGACGTGTTCGACATGACGGCAGAATACACGAAGGGTTCAGGCGTCGTAATCAGCAAGTGCATCTGATTCAGGTTTGGTAATGCGCCGCTTCTGAGATAGGTTCAGTCGCCTAGGAGTACGAAGTGACCAAACCAAACGACGACCACGAGGGCCTCAAGCAAAGTTTGATTGATAGCTTTCAAGAAAACGAAGAACAGATGCCGTACCTTCTTGGGGTCGCCGGTGGAAGTGGTTCGGGTAAAACCTATTTCGCGAGTGCTTTAAAGAAGCGTTTGGGTGGAGCCGCCTGCGAACTGATTTATCAAGATAGCTTCTACTTCGATCAGTCGTCGAAATTTGATTTCGATGGCGGTTCTGTGAACTTCGATCATCCGAACAGTATTGACTTCGAGTTGCTGGCCGAAACGCTTCGTATCATCAAAAAACGTAAGACGGTTCAGGTTCCGATTTATGATTTCGTGACGCATGCGCGGCTAAATGCCACGACTCGCGTTGAGCCGCGCCCCGTGGTGATTGTCGATGGGATCTTGATTTTTCACGTACCGGAAGTTCGGGATCTATTTGATGAGATGGTTTTCTTCGATACTCCCGAGGAACTGCGCTATAGCCGAAGGCTTGAACGCGATGTTCATGAACGCGGTCGCACGCCCGAGGGCGTGAAGAGTCAGTTTGAAAAACAAGTGAAACCCATGCACGACACATTTGTTGAGCCGTCCAAACAGTATGCGAATGTGACGGTCAAAGACCTCGGTGAGTACGATTCGGTTATGGAGTACTACTGTCGAAAGCTCGGACGTATGTCGGTGGGTGAGAAGTGATGAAACCGGAGGCCGGACCGATGGAACGGGTCGGGACATTTAGGCCGAGCACCATGCGCGAGATCCGTGAACGGGTCAGTCTCGAGTTGAGCGATGCGCCGCTTGAGAGTTCTACGGATCTTTCTCAGGTCATGCAGGCGATTCGCGAAAACTCAGTTCCGGCGGCCTCGCCGTATTTTATGAATCAACTTTTCTCGGGCGTGAGTTCTGAGATGCTGATGGCCGAGCATCTGATCGCGGGGTCGCGCACGACCATGGCCACATTCGAAGCAAGCCCGGTTTTCACCGCCATCGAGCTTGAAGTTGTTTCGCAGCTTCTGCGTTTAGTCGGATGGGAGTCAAAAGAACAGAGGCCAGATGACTCTCATCTCGAGAATTTTGAAATCGAATCACTGCGTGGTCTTTGTGTGTCCGGTGGGAGTGCCGCGAACTTCATGGCACTTCACTGCGCGCGCACGCATTTGATTTCGGATTTCAAGCAAACGGGTTTTGCGGGGCGAAAACTGGCTCTGTTTGTGTCCGAAGATGCACACTACTCGTTTGCCAAAGCGTGCGTCGCTTTGGGGTTCGGGACCGAGGCATTGTTTAAGGTCGAGGTCGATGAGCATCGAAGAATGAGTCTCGCGCGTTTAGAGGACGCGATCATAAGGGCGCGGACGCTTGGGTGGGAACCATTCTTCGTATCGGCGACGGCGGGCACAACTGTTTACGGCGCGTTTGATCCGATCTCAGATTTGGCGGATGCGTGTGAGAGGCATGGTCTTTGGCTCCATGTCGATGCGGCATGGGGTGGCCCGGTTCTTTTTGCAAACGAACTGCGTCGACGTACGATGGAGGGTGTTGAGAAAGCGGACTCGATTTCTCTTGATGCGCACAAACTTTTGGGCGCGGGCTTAACGAGCAGTTTCTTTTTGACCAATCATCAAGGACTTCTCACTCAGGCCAACGACGTTTCTGGAGGGGACTATCTCTTTCACGACGATCTCTCACATTCGGTCGGCTCTGTTGGGGCTGGGCCCGATTTGGGACGTATATCTTGGCAATGCGGACGACGACCCGAGGCTCTTGGCTTATGGGTTTTATGGAAGCGATTCGGTCGAAAGGGGCTTGGCGATCTGGTGGAGAAAATGTTCTCCGTTCGCGATGAGGTCGTAGCATGGATCCATCGAGAGCCTCGTCTTAAGCTTGTTTGTCAGCCTGAGTTTCTGAATATCTGCGTTCGTGTTGAACCTCCGTCGGCTTATGAGAGCGAGCGTGGAGTCTGGTCGCGCCACGTACGAGAAGAACTCCGTCGAATGGATTTCGCCATGGTCAACTTTTCGACCGATGACGAGGGTGATTTTTTGCGTTTGATTTTGGCCAATCGGGCACTCGAGGCGCATCATGCTATCGAGATTCTTGAAGCCGCTCTTGCCATTTGTTCTTGTGAGCCTTCTTTGGCTGAGACTGTTCGTACACCTCCTGCTTCTTTGTAGGGTGCCGCTGCATGGAGTTCGGCAAAGTTTCAAATGAAAACGGTGAATTGGATCGTATCGATTGGACGATTCCAAAAGATGACGCACGGTCGATTGCGTTCTTGAACGCGTCTTTGGCTCGATAACCAAAGGCGCAATCGTTCGAGATCTTCCATGGTTCACCCGCGTGGGCGCATAAAGATTG